>JAILRZ010000082.1 GCA_024697845.1 Eubacterium sp.
TGTAATCAGCAGGTTAACGGTTCGAGTCCGTTCATCGGCTTCGTGGGCAGATTCCCGAGTGGCCAAAGGGGACAGACTGTAAATCTGCTGCAACTTGCTTCGGTGGTTCGAATCCACCTCTGCCCACTATTTTTTAAAATTTAATACCGTCGCGGGATGGAGCAGTCTGGAAGCTCGCCGGGCTCATAACCCGGAGGTCGTAGGTTCAAATCCTACTCCCGCAATTTTAACATGCCCAGTTAGCTCAGTTGGTAGAGCAGAGGACTGAAAATCCTCGTGTCTCTGGTTCGATTCCGGAACTGGGCACTTTTTCTACCCTTTTTTAGGATAAATGAAATGATATTATCTCTACAGGATTTAATTCTGTGGAGATTTTTTGAATTGTAGACAAATCAAAGAAATATTGCTTTTATTTTTCCTGAAATAAACGTATACTTATTAGGTAGGAGGAAGAAAGATGAATCAGTTAGCTACATTATATATTATTGTACCTTGCTACAATGAAGAAGAAGTTTTGCCTATTACGGCACCATTGTTTTTAGGTAAAATCAATCAACTTGTGAATGAAAATAAAATCTGTGATGATAGTAAAGTATTATTTGTGAATGACGGAAGTAAAGATCGCACCTGGGAGATCATAAAGAATCTGGCTAATCAGGATAATCATTATTGCGGTATCTGTCAAAGCAGAAATCGGGGGCATCAGAATGCGGTTCTTGCAGGATTGATGGAATCGAAAGATCATTGTGATATTACAATTTCTATTGATTGTGATGGACAGGATGATATTAACGCAATGGATGAAATGGTTGATCTTTATTATCAGGGAAATGAAATTGTTTACGGTGTGAGAAATAATAGAGACACCGATAGTTTTTTTAAGCGTGTAACAGCTCAAGGTTTTTATAAATTTATGACGAAGATGGGTGTGGAAACCGTATATAATCATGCCGATTATCGATTAATATCTTCAAAAGTTTTAAAGGAATTAGAAAATTTTAAAGAAGTAAATTTATTTTTACGTGGAATGATTCCTTTGGTTGGTTTTCAGAGTAATAGTGTATATTATAAGAGAGAAGAAAGAATTGCAGGGGAAAGTCATTATCCTTTAAAAGCGATGTTGAAGTTAGCTTTGAATGGAATAACGAGTTTGTCTATTAAGCCAATTCGAATGATTGCAGGCTTAGGCTTTTTTGTTTCCTTTGCCAGCTTTATTGGAATTGTTTGGTCAGTTATAGAACGAATTGTTGGTAATACTGTTTCCGGATGGGCCAGTACCATTAGTATTATTTGCTTCTTTGGCGGTATTCAATTACTTGCTCTTGGAATTATCGGTGAATATATTGGAAAAATCTATTTGGAAGTTAAGGGAAGACCGAGATATATTATTAGTGAAAGAACATCAGAAAAGGAATCAGAATGAAAGAACATCAGGCGAGAGAATATATATTTGAAGAAAAAGTAAAACAGTTATTACAAAAAAATAATTATATTACCATTGTAGAGGAAGAGGTACCGGGTCGAAGTGGATATCATGATATTCATGCGTATGGAAAGGTGAATATTCCTTCTGCTTTTACTTATCCTGTCAGAATTATTTGCCAGTATAAGTATTATGCAAAGAATCGAGTGGAATTGATGCATATTAGAGACTTTGGTGGTATTATGGCGGATATTTCCGAACGAAATTATTCGGTTATCGGAGATGTTGGAAATATTGCAGATCGTTATCAGTATGCAGGGTGTTTTTTCAGCGCCACATCTTTTACGAGAGAGGCGCAGGAGTATGCCTGGGCGCATAATATTTTTATGATTTCTTTAGAGCGGATTGAAGTAATGCAACCGATTTTAAAAGGGATTGATACGTTTGTAGCCGGTCTTAGTGAAAACATCATCAATAACATCACAAAGGACGAATTAATTGAAGGATATCGGAGTGAAATGGGAGAAAAGGAAGAATTGCCGGAATCTGTGATTGGAATCGTGAATGGTGTTTATCCGGTTATGATTCTTGGAAAAGCCGGATGGACAAAGCCAGTATTCGAGGAAGCCAAGTCTTCAGAAATTGGCAGAGCATATATTGATAATGTATATCGAAATGAGAACCAGTTTGAAGCGAACTTCCAATTAAGTTTTATGGAGTGTAGTGCTGAATTTTCAATTCCAGTTTCTGTAGTGGAAAAGCTGATGGAACGAAGTGATAATAATACAAAAGAGAATGTAATTTTTAATATTGAAATACCATATTTAACAGAAAAAGGAAGAAAAGAATTTGTATCGTTAGAGGTATTTTTAGAAGGATTTAATAAAGGTGACTACACAAATAAGCAGGTAAGTTTTTTTGATTTGTAGGCATTGTTGGTTTACATAAATGAATGGAAAATTAAAGGATTATTTAATTGAATACAGTAAAAATAGGAGGATTCCATTTCATATGCCGGGGCATAAAAGAGCCACAAAGCTGTTCAGTGAGGTGGATCCTTTTGATGTAGATTTTACAGAGATTGAAGGGCTGGATAATTTGCATCATCCGGAAGGAATTATACGGGATGCAATGGAGGAAGCCTCTCACTTTTATGGTACAAAAAAGACATGGTTTCTGGTGAACGGAAGCAGCTGTGGAATTTTGGCGGCAATTGTGGCAACAACGAAAATCGGTGATGCGGTTTTACTTGGAAGAAACTGTCACAAAGCCGTATATCACGGGGCTTTGCTTCGAAATCTTCAGGTGGAATATGTGTATCCGGAGTTTATTCCGGAAGTGGGAATCCATGGTGGATATGAGCCGGAAATAATTGAAAAAAAACTAGAAGAAAATCCTGAAATAAAAGTAGTGGTGATTACATCTCCAACATATGACGGTGTTGTTTCCGACGTTTTGAAAATCGCGGAAATTGTTCATCGCCATGGCGGGATTTTAATTGTGGATGAGGCTCATGGAGCCCATTTTTGTTTGATGGAAGAAGAAATCAAACCGGCCTATGAATGTGGCGCGGATTTGGTAATTGAAAGTTTACATAAAACTTTACCTGCATTAACACAATGTGCCGTATTGCACCAGCAGGGAAATCGAGTAGAAGCCGAAAAAGTCAGTCAGGCATTGGAGGTTTTTGAAACAAGCAGTCCATCCTATTTGCTGATGGCGTCCATTGATTCTTGCCTCAAGGAAATGGAAACCAACGGAAAAGAAAAAATGAATTCATTGCTTCGAAGGATTGGAAACATGAAAGAGCAGATGGGAGAATTGCAACATATTCGAATTCCAGGAAAAGAATTGGTTGGCAAAAACGGGGTTTGGAAGTTTGATGAAACAAAACTGCTTTTCAGTGTAATGGATTCCAATATTTCCGGAAAGGAATTTGCAGATCTTCTGCGAAAGGAATATGAAATCGAGCTGGAAATGGAGACACCGACTTATGGGCTGGCGTTGTGTTCCATAGGTGATTCCGATGAAACAATAGAAGCATTGGGGAAAGCAGTGAAAGAAATTGATGAGAAAATTGGTATTGATCGAAAGGAATCCATAGAATTTTCTTATAAGGAAAATGAGAGAAAGATGTCTATGTATGAGGCGTCTGACTGTGAAACGGAAAGTGTTTTGCTGGAAGAGGCAGCCGGACGGGTATCCGTGGAGTTTGTTTATTTTTATCCACCGGGAATTCCTTTGATTGTGCCGGGGGAAGTGATATCAGATAAGGTGTTGGAGCAAATCGGGAAGGCCAGAGAAAGCGGCATTATTGTCAACGGTTTGAAGGACTATGAACAGAAAAAAATAGAAGTGACAAAATAGTAAAGGATAAAGGCCATGGGAAAGATTTATTTTGTATTAGGAAAAAGCAGTAGCGGAAAAGATACCATTTTTTCTAAATTAAAGGAGAACAAAGATCTTCAATTAAAGACGGTAGTGGGGTATACAACAAGACCTATGAGAGCCGGTGAGCAGGAAGGGGTAGAGTATTTTTTTGTATCCTCGGACCGGTTGGAAGAACTGGAGGAATCCGGAAGAGTTATTGAATGCCGTCATTACAATACAGTTCATGGAATCTGGAGCTATTTTACTGTGGATGATGGACAGATTGATTTGAAAAAGGGAGATTATCTATATATTGGAACATTAGAATCTTTTAATGATATGGTGAAATACTATGGAAAAGAATCGGTGGTGCCAATTTATATTGAAGTGGAAAACGGAGAGCGACTGGAAAGAGCTGTTCGCAGAGAACGTCAGCAGAGTGAACCGAAGTATGCAGAATTGTGCAGAAGATTTTTGGCAGATGAGGAAGATTTCAGCGAAGAAAAAATTGGAGAAGCGGGAATTCATCGGCGGTTTCAGAATATTGTGCTAGAGGATTGTATTGTAGAGATTACGGAAATGATTCAGGGGAAACAGTAGGAAAATAAGAGGTTTTATGGTATGATAAACATCGGTAATGTTTAATGAAATCAGGTTGGTGTTATGGAAGAAAGCAGAGTTCTGGGACAACAACATATTGTGAGGCATTTTGAAAATGCAATTCAGATGGGAAAAATATCTCACGCTTATATTTTGAACGGTGAGACCGGTTCCGGAAAAATGCGATTGGCAATGAATTTTGCAAAGGCCTTGCAATGTGAGCAAAATGATCCCTTTAAGGAGAGAATTCCGGGAGTTGCCTGTAATGAATGCAAGTCCTGTAAGCAGACGGAGTCAAAGAATCAGCCGGATATTAAGTATATTACCTATGAAAAATCAGGGATTGGTGTGGATGAAATTCGAACACAAATCAATAATGATATAGATATTAAACCTTATAGCAGCAGATATAAAGTGTATATTGTTCCGGAGAGTGAGAAGATGACTGTGGCAGCACAGAATGCATTGCTCAAAACGATTGAAGAACCACCGGAATATGCTGTTATTATTTTACTGACCACCAATGCAGATTCATTTTTACCGACGATTTTGTCCAGATGTGTGTTATTGAATATGAAGCCGGTAAAAGAGGAATTGATTAAAAATCAATTGATGGCAGGATATGGCATCGGAGAATATGATGCAAAAGTTGCTGCTATTTTTTCGGCAGGTAATCCGGGAAAGGCAGTGAAGCTTGCAACATCAGAAGATTTTCAGGATTTAAAAAAATGTATTGTTGGAACATTATTTTCGCTGAAGACCGGTGGAATGGATGTGGTAAGCAATAAAGTAAAAGAAGCGACGGAATTTAAAAAGGTTATCAATGAATATATGGCATTGATGCGAAGTTGGTTCCGAGATGTTTTGATGTATAAGGCAACGAAAAACGAAGAAGCCATTATTTTTCAGGAAGAAGTTCGAAGCGTTGAAGAAATGGCAGAGGACTGTTCTTTCTTTGACTTGGATATTATTTTGAAATCCATTGACCAGGCGGAAAACAGAGTCCGTTCCAATGTGAATTTTGAATTAACTATAGAAGTATTATTGTTAGCGATTAAGGAGAGAATACAAAAATGATAGATGTAATCAAGGTTCGATTCAGACAGGCGGGAAAATTATATAATTTTGATCCGGCAGGTTTTGATGTGAAAAAGGATGATCACGTAATTGTGGAGACTGCTCGTGGTACAGAGTATGGAAAGGTTGTTTCCAATATTGTGAAAGTATCTGATGATGAAGTTGTGATGCCATTAAAGCCGGTCATTCGTGTGGCAACGAAAGCAGATGATCAAAAGGCGTTGGAAAATAAAGAGAAAGAAAAAAAGGCATTTAAAATTTGTAAAGAAAAGATCATAAAACACGGTCTGGAAATGAAACTGATTGATACGGAGTATACTTTTGATAATAACAAAGTTTTATTTTATTTTACTGCTGACGGACGAATTGATTTCCGTGAACTGGTAAAGGATTTGGCTTCTGTATTCCGTACAAGAATTGAATTACGTCAGGTTGGAGTTCGTGATGAGACAAAAATGATTGGTGGAATCGGTGTTTGTGGAAGACCATTGTGCTGTCATTCTTATTTGTCAGAATTTATTCCGGTATCTATTAAAATGGCGAAGGAACAGAATTTGTCCCTAAATCCTACAAAAATATCCGGTATATGTGGACGTTTGATGTGTTGTCTCAAGAACGAGCAGGAAGCTTATGAGCAGTTGAATTCGAACCTGCCGGATATTGGAGAGCGTGTAAAGACTTTTGATGGATTTAAGGGCGAGGTAATCAGTGTCAACGTATTGCGCCAGAAAGTTAAGATTGTTGTGGAAGAAAATGACGAAAGAGAAATTAAGGAATATTCCATTAAGGAGTTGAAATTCAAGCCAAAGAGAAAGAAGTTTGATTTGGCTTCGGAAGAATTAAAAGCATTAAAGAATTTGGAAGATAAGGAAGCGTCAAAGCTGGATTAAGAATGGAAGTTACATTAAAAGAAAATGAGCGGATTGTGGATTTGGAGCGAAACGGCTATCGGATTATACAGGATCGCCAGCGTTTTTGTTTCGGAATCGATGCGGTGTTGCTTTCCGGATTTGCAAAGGTAAAAGAAGGGGAGAGAGTTCTGGATCTGGGAACAGGTACCGGAATTCTTCCAATTTTACTGGAAGCAAAAACAAAGGGTGAACATTTTACTGGGTTAGAGATTCAGGAAGAAAGTGCAGAGATGGCACGACGCAGTGTGATGCTCAATGATTTAACAAAAAAAATAGAGATTGTGGATGGTGATATCAAGGAGGCTTCGAAAATTTTTGGCGGAGCCACTTTTCATGTTGTGACAACAAATCCTCCCTACATGACGGAAAAACATGGAGTGCAAAATTTGGGTGATGCCAAGGCAATTGCACGACATGAGATTCTTTGCAATCTGGAGGATGTGATTCGGGAAAGTGCGAAGGTCTTGGTACCAAGAGGACGGTTTTACATGGTTCATCGGCCGAGAAGACTGGCAGATATTATTTCTTTAATGAGAGCTTACCGGTTGGAACCGAAACGGATTCGGATGGTGCATCCCTTTGTGGACAAGGAAGCCAATATGGTTTTGATTGAAGGAGCAAGAGGTGGCGGTTCTATGATGAAGGTTGAATCCCCCCTCGTTGTATATGAAAAACCTGGGGTATTTACAGAAGAAATTCATCGGATTTATGGATTTTAATTGAGGTTATTTATGGCAGGAAAATTATATTTGTGTGCGACGCCCATTGGGAATTTAGAAGATATTACTTATCGGGTTGTTCGGACATTAAAGGAAGTTGATTTAATTGGAGCAGAGGATACACGAAACAGTATTAAGCTGCTGAATCATTTTGAAATTAAGACACCAATGACCAGTTATCATGAATTTAATAAATATGATAAGGCCAAAGTTTTGGTGGAAATGATGCTGGAAGGAAAAAACATTGCATTGATTACCGATGCGGGAACGCCGGGAATTTCCGATCCGGGTGAGGAACTGGTACGTCAGTGCTATGAAGCAGGGGTAGAGGTTACGTCCCTTCCGGGAGCAGCAGCCTGTATTACTGCACTGACGATGTCAGGACAAAAGACCAGACGATTTTGTTTTGAAGCTTTTCTTCCTCATGATAAAAAAGAAAAGGCTCAGGTTCTGGAAGAGTTAAAGGATGAAACGAGAACCATTGTATTGTATGAAGCACCCCATCGATTGAGCAAAACTTTGCAGGAACTTTATGGGGTATTGGGGAATCGCTCTATTACTCTGTGTCGAGAATTGACAAAGCGGTATGAAGAAGGAATGAAGACAACCATTGAGGAAGCGATTGCTTATTACCGGGAACAGGATCCGCGGGGAGAATATGTTTTGGTAATTGAAGGAAAGAGCTTTGAAGAACGAAAGCAGGAGCAGATTTCTCAGTGGGAAAAGATGAGTGTTCAGGAGCATGTGGAATATTATATGAATCAGGGAAATGACAAGAAGGAAGCCATGAAGATGGCAGCAAAAGACAGAGGCGTTTCCAAGAGAGATATTTACAAGGAAATGATTTAAAAAAGGTGAAAATCGAGATGGAAAAAAAGTGGAATACAAATGATAGCCAAGTGGAAGAGGGAAGCTATTCTTCCAAATCCGGAAGTCAGATTATTTTGGAAAAATTAAAATTTAAAGGTCAAATAGGGCTGATTTTAGGGGGATTTTTTCTAATTATAGTATTGATGTATTTTCATAAGAATCCTTTTATAGTGGATGGTGGTTTAGGTAGAGAAAAAATAGAATATTTTCCAATGATGTCAGAGCTCTTTATGGTGTTTAAAATAGGAATTGTTCTAGCGATATGTCTGATAATTCTCTATTCTGCTGATCTTTTAAGGGGAGAAAAGTCATTTTATGTAAAAAGAAGAAAAAATTATATATTTTTGGCAGATGACTTATTTTCCGAAATTGTTTATCAAGATGAATATATTATTATTTCAAAAAAAGCTTTTGCCAGAAAAAATGAGATTACAGTAATATTTGATGTTGATGACATTGTTGCAACATATAATAGTTTGAGAAAAGAAAGAGGAATCGTTGAAAGAGTTGTTATCCAATTAAAAAATGGGAAGGAAATTGCAATCAGACCGGGCCCATGGAAAAAAGAAGAAAAAAACCAGATGAGAAAAACAATTGCAAAGTATTGTCCAAATTGCAAAGAAAAAATTGGTTTTTTGTGATTTACAGAAATACAACGAAAAAGGAGCTGTTTAAGACAGCCCCTTTTTATTATGAATTCTATTGTATATTAATCACCCTTCGGATCTGGCCCAAAGGATGTTGTTTTCAGCTGATATCTTAGCAGATATATGAGCTAAGAGATTCAGCAATCTGATCTACCTCAGACTGGCCGTGAATGTTCAACTTGATTGGCTTTGACAAGTCTAATGCAAAAATTCCCATAATAGATTTTGCATCAATCAGATAACGTCCTGATACTAAATCAAAATCGTTGTCGTACTTATTAATGTCCTTAACGAAGGACTTAATTTTGTCAATAGAATTCAAGTTTACTGTAACTGTTTTCATAATACATACCTCCTATTCTGAAAAATGTTACGACTTGAATGGGATTTCTTTTATCCTTCATTCGCCTACATCTTAATGCCCAATGAACTATTCGTCAAGGTGGTAAAATACCCAAAGAATTGAGGTAAAAAACTTATTTTATGGTTATTTTTTAGGAATAAAATGATGGTGTTAACATTTTTATTGCTAAATTGAGGAAAAAGTGAATAATATGGGTTTATTTCCTAGGAAAAAAGAACAGAAAAGTTAATAAAATCGTGAATTTTACAGAAAGAAAAAAATTCGGAAAAACATATAATTTTTTCATCAACAATAGGATATTGTAAAGAAAAAAAGGAAAATAGAGGATGCTAAGTAGTATTTGGGCGGGAATGATTTTGATTTCCGTAATTTACGGGATTGGAAATGGAACGATTGGAGCGGTAGGAAATGCGGCAATTGCCTCTGCAAGGGAAGCAGTTGATTTATGTATTACAATGATAGGGATTATGAGTTTTTGGATGGGATTAATGGAGGTTGCTAAAAAGAGTGGATTATTAGAAAAAATAGAAAAATTTCTATCCCCTTTTGTTTCCTGGATTTTTCCAAAACTTCCGAAAAATCATCCGGCCCGTTCGTATATTACGACGAATATTGTAGCAAATATCTTAGGGCTGGGATGGGCGGCAACGCCAGCTGGGTTGCAGGCGATGGAGGAACTAGCAAAACATCCCATAAATCCCGGGTGGGATCAAACCATAGCAACAGATGAAATGTGTACCTTTCTGGTATTAAATATTTCTTCCCTTCAATTGATTCCCGTAACCATTATTGCATTTCGTAGCCAGTTTGGAGCGGGGAACCCATCATCCGTGGTATTTCCGGCGATGGTAGCTACGTCGGTGAGTACGATAGTTGGAGTTGTGTACTGCAAGTGGAAGGAAAATAAAGAAGCGTTTGACTAGAAGAATCCTTTGTTATAAAATAGTGGCGTCTGTTTATTTAAACAAATTGTGGTCCGATGCAATTGTATCGGTTTAAGGGAAGTCCGGTGAGAATCCGGCACAGTCTTTCTCTACTGTGTAAGGGACGAGGGATGCATAATGCCACGGAGGAATTCTGGAAGGCGCTTCTATTAGGATGAACTTGAGTCAGGATATGTCAACACAATTTCACTAAAATTCGTAAGCAAGACGAAAAGGAGGCAAAAATGAAGAAATTAACAAACAAAATTTGGGCGGTAGTACTGGCAATGATGCTTACAGTGTCAACAATTTCAGTAACACCGGTAGCAGCAGCAACTACTACAACAAACACAGCTTATGTAACAATTGAAAAGTTTACAATTGGTCAGGGATTTCTTTTGGAACCAACGAAGGTAACATTCAATGAAGGTGATACTGTAGAAGATGTTGTGAAAAAGGCAGCAAAAGAAAATGGGACAGAATTAGTATTTACAACAACATCTTATGGTTCTTATTTATCAGGAATTAAGAATGCAGACAACGGAAAAGTAAATATTCCATCAGAAATTTCTGCATTTGGTGATTATGAAACCGGTTGGGATGGTTTTTCCGTAAGTTATCCTGCACCAACCAACGATAACATTAAAAAGAATGAAAATAAAGATGGTCTATTAGGAGAAATGTGTTACACAGATATGGCCGGCTGGTTCTATTTTGTAAACAATGAATCAATTTCTGAGACCGCGTCGAACATCAAGGTTAAAAATGGAGATGTTATTCGACTTCAGTTTTCAATTTATGGTTATGGAGTGGATTTAGGAAGTCTGGATTATAGCACAGGAAAAAAGAAAATTGAGTTAGCAAACAGGGACGATTTGATTGTTACTTTAGCAAATTTAAAAGCCAGTGGAATACTTGAAAAGAGCAAATCACTGAATGCATATTATTCCGTTTCAAAGAATCAGTTGGCTCAGTACAATGCGGAAGAAGAGAATCTTAAAGATGCAACACAGGCAATGGAATTGCTGGAAACCATTTTTGAAGATGGAAGAAAAGCTGGAGCCTCAGAGGTAAAACCGGTAGAAAAACCATCGGTTAAAAAAGCAACTGTAAAATCAATTAAGAATGTAAAAGGTTGTAAAGCAAAAATTAAGGTTAAGACCTTGAAGAACGTAACCGGATATCAATTTAAATATGCAACAAACAAGAGTCTGAAGAATGCAGTAGTTGTTTCGACAAAGAAAACATCTGTTACAACAGCAAAGGTTGCAAAGAACAGCAAAGTTTATGTTAAGATTCGTGCATATGTAAAGAAAGACGGTGCTTACTACTATGGAAAATGGAGTAAGGCAAAATCTGTTAAGATTAAAAAGTAAATCATGTTAATTGAGGCAAGGGCATTGCTCTTGCCTTTTTGTGTACACGACGAGGAAAATGCAGAAAGCTTGCTTTCGTACATTTGACGACCGTGATACAATCCAGAAACAAGCGTAGTGGTTTCGGGGATTGTGTACACGATAAAACAGAGGAGACGAAAATGAAAAAAATTTGGAGTATCGTTTTCTTTCTATGTTTAATTGTTTCGGTTTCAGTATCTGGAGAGACGGTGCCGGATAAAAAGAAGAATAATCAATATCTTTCTGCAACGTCAGCTTATGTAATGTCTCATGTTTCCAATCCGGTATATGGAAGTGTCGGTGGAGAATGGCTTGTTATGGGATTGGCCCGCTCCGGAAAATTAAGAGCAGAATACGGACTTCGATATCAGAAGCAATTGAAGCAGACAGTAATTCAGTGTAAAGGCAGACTGTCGGAAAGAAAATATACGGAATACGCCAGAGTGGTAATTGCACTTACGGCAATGGGAGAAAATCCGGAGAATTTCCATGGGTACAATTTGCTGAAACCATTGGCTGAATTGGAGCAGGTGAAGCGACAGGGACCCAACGGAGTGATTTATACCCTTATTGCATTGGATTGTGGAAATTATACAAATCCGGTTCCGGAAGACTCTTATCAGGGAGAGGTGACGACGCGGGAAAAACTGGTAGAAGTTATTGTAAAGGGTGAATTAGAAGATGGTGGATGGGCTTTTTCCGGAAAAAAAGCAGATGCAGATATGACGGCTATGGTAATTCAGGCATTAGCTCCTTATTATAACAAAAATCAAAAGGTAAAAAAGGCGGTGGATCACGGTTTGAGTGCATTGTCAAAATTGCAGTTGGAAGATGGAAGTTTTGCAACAGGACCGTATAAAACCTGTGAAAGTACCGCTCAGGTTCTGACAGCATTGTCGGAACTTCGGATTTCCCTGAGAGATCCAAGATTTGTTAAAAAAGGAAAGACCGTTTTTGACGGATTACTACAGTATTACAAAAATGGAGGATTTCTTCATCAAAGCGGAGGGGAAATCAACGAGATGGCAACGGAGCAGGCACTATATGCGTTGGTAGCTTATCAGAGATGTCTGGAAGGAAAAAACAGACTTTATCAGATGTCGGATGCTGCGAAAGTTGTAATGCCGAAAGTTTCATCTTCAAAAGAAGAAACAAAACAATATAAAGAAGTTTCCACCTTGCTTCAGGAAACATCTACAAAGGCATTTATGGAAAAGAAAGAAGAACCTTTTGTTGAAGCAAAAGATTCCGGGGAGCAAACAACAGAGGAAACAAAGGAAATTACAAAAAAGCAGAAAACAAATGAACAGAAAACGACCGGGGTGACTGCATCCGTTAATGAAGTTGTAACTATGGAAGAAACGGCTATAGAAGAAAAAACGGAAGAACAGAAAAGATTTAATGGAGAAAAGAAGGAGAATTCTTCAGAAAATACATTGTGGTTTTGGGGGATTGGAAGCTTTGTGATATTAGGTGGAGGCATTGGTACCTATTGGAAATTTTTTAAAAAGGACAATGTTTCAAAGGAGTAAGGATGAAGAAAATATGGATTGGAATTTTAATTCTAATATGTGTTAGCTTTGCGGGTTGTGGGAATGCACACAAGCAGGAGGGGCAAAAGACCTGTACTTTAATGGTAGAGTGCAGGAATGCAGTAGAAAAAGATTCCCTACGAAAGGATTTGAAGGAATTTCTTCCGACGGATGGAGTGATTCTAAAGGAAAAGAAAGTATCCTTTCAATCGGGAGAAAGTGTGTATAAAGTATTGGAACGTACCATGAAGGAAGAAGGAATTCTAATGGAAGCTTCCTTTACCGGGGATATTGCTTATATCGAAGGGATAGATAATCTTTATGAATTTGAGTGTGGGGACTTATCCGGATGGATGTATTGCGTCAACGGAAAGTACCCGAATGTAGGATGCAGTAGTTATACGGTAAAAGAGGGGGATGTCATTGAATGGCATTATACTTGTGACCTGGGAAAAGATTTAGGTCAGGAATATAAAAAGCAAGGGGAAGAATAAGATGATTGATGAATTTTCAAAATTTCATCCCGTAATTAATATGATTTTTTATGTGATTGTACTTAGTATTACGATGTTTCAAATGCAGGCAGGGTTGATTCTTGTCTCTTTTGTGTGTGGATTGCTGTATCATTTATATCTGAAAAAAAGAGAGGGAATTTCTTATTTAGGAATGATTGTGGTGGTATTTTTTGCCACGGCAATGATTAATCCTTTGTTTTCACATAAGGGAGCGACTTTGCTGTTTTATTTGCCATGGGGAAATCCGGTAACAAAAGAATCATTAATTTATGGTGGCTCCCTGGCAATTATGGTATGCGGTACGTTGCTATGGTTTTCTTCGATGAATGAAGTGATTACGCATGATAAGCTGATTGAAATCATTGGAAGAATTTTTCCCCATTTTGCATTATTGCTTTCGATGATTTTTCGCTTTGTTCCCAAATATATCCGCCAGGTAAAGAAAATACATTTCGCCCAGAAAGCGTTGGGAAAACGAAAAAAAGGATGGAGAAATCAATTGAAAAGTGGGTTTGAAGCTTTTTCAATCACTACCACATGGGCATTAGAAAATTCCGTGGATACTGCGGATTCTATGAGAGCAAGAGGATATGGAGTGGGAAAAAGAACAACTTATCACAATTATCCTTTTACCCTACGAGATGGAATGGTTTTTCTGTGGATAGCACTTTGGACAGGGGTTGTAGTGTTTGAAAAAATGTATGGTAATGTCGGCACCGTTTATTATCCATTTTATCGGGTGAAGGGACAGTGGTTTACTTATGGGGCCTACGCGTTGCTGTGTTTAACCCCGATTTTAATTAATCTTGAGGAGGCGTACCGATGGCACAGATTACAATCAAAAATTTAAGCTTTGCATATCCAA
Source organism: Eubacterium sp. (assembly GCA_024697845.1). Taxonomy (GTDB): domain Bacteria; phylum Bacillota; class Clostridia; order Lachnospirales; family Lachnospiraceae; genus Eubacterium_G. The sequence goes on from JAILRZ010000082.1 coordinate 14,214, forward strand.
AATCGGAACAAAAAGCAATCCAAGGGATTTCCCTAGAGATTCATAAAGGAAGTTTTGTGGTTTTATGCGGACGCTCCGGATGTGGAAAAAGTACGCTACTCCGTAGCTTGAAACCGGCCATTTGTCCTTTTGGAAAAAAGTCTGGACAGGTTTTTTGGAATGATACAGAAATTGAAGAGGTAGAGGAAAAGATTCAGGCTGAAAAAATCGGATTTGTTATGCAATCTCCGGAACATCAACTGGTGACAGATAAAGTCTGGCATGAATTGGCCTTTGGGCTGGAAAATTTAGGGGTATCCCGGCGGGAAATTCGCGTGCGGGTTGCAGAAATCTCGGAATATTTTGGAATCACTGACTGGTATGACAGAGAAGTGGATTTGTTGTCCGGAGGACAAAAGCAATTGTTGAATCTGGCGGCCACAATGGTACTGAATCCGGAAATTTTAATTTTGGATGAGCCGACAGCACAGTTGGATCCAATTGCAGCAGAGCATTTTTTGGATACGTTGAAAAAAATCAATGAAGATTTTGGAATTACCATTATCTTATCGGAACATCGATTAAACTATGTACTACCTATGGCAGATCAGGTTTTGATTATGGACGAAGGACGTCTTCTTTGGGATGGAACTTTGGCAGAAGTACTGAAAGAAAATCTGGACAGTATGTTTATGAAGCTTATGCCTTATCCGTCTCAGGTGTATTATGCGGTGACAAAAGATAACAAAAAGCGGATGCCTGTATCCATTAAACAGGGTAGAATCTGGGTGGAATCTTTAGGGAAAAAAGGAAGTTGCATAGGTGAAAAGCATGGGAACCGGGAAAATGTGGTTGTTGATTGCAGAAACCTGTGGTTTCGATATGCACAAAAGGAACGGGATATTTTAAAGAATCTTTCGTTAAAAGTTCGAAAGGGTGAAATATACGCAATTTTAGGTGGAAATGGAACGGGGAAAACAACGACATTATCACTGGTCTCCGGAGTGTACAAACCGTACCGTGGAAAGAAGAAAATTCAGGGGACAGTTTCCTATTTACCGCAGGATGTACAGACATTATTTTGTAAAGATCAGGTGAGGAAGGAATTGGAAGATGTGCCGGAACAGATTATTCGCTTGATGAATTTAGAGGAGGTATTAGAACATCACCCTTATGATTTAAGTGGAGGGCAGCAGCAGAAGCTGGGACTGGCAAAGGTGTTAGCCAATAATCCGGATATTTTATTGTTGGATGAGCCTACAAAAGCTATTGATGGAATATACAAGGAACAATTAGGAAAAATTTTAACGGAACTGAAGAATCAGGGAAAGACAATTTTAATGGTAAGTCACGACATTGATTTTTGCGGAGAATATGCAGATCGGTGCGGGTTGTTTTCCCAAGGTCAGATTGTTTCCGAAGGACCGGTACAGGAATTTTTTATCGGCAATCAGTTTTATACAACTACTATTTATAAAATGGCAGGAGCTGTTTTGGAAGGTGGAATCAAAAAGGAGGATTTGATATGTTTCTTAACGGAAGGCAATTCTATCTCGCATCTTTTTTGATTATTACAATAGCGGTGCTATGGTTTATTGGTTCCTTTGAGAGAAGAAAGCCAAAAGCCAGAGAAATTGTGGTGCTGGCAGTAATGACCAGTATTGCTGTGGTTTCACGAATTATGTTTTTTATGATTCCGGAAATGAAACCCAGCGCGGCAATTATTATCATTACGGGTATTATGCTTGGAAGGCAGGCAGGGTTTTTGTGTGGTGTTCTCACGGCATTTTTGTCGGATTTTGTTTTTGGTCAGGGACCCTGGACTCCATGGCAAATGATTGCCTTCGGTTTGATTGGTCTGATTTCGGCGGCTTTATTTTTTGAACGGGAAGGACTGTATTTAAATAAGCTACTTCTATGTGTGTATGGCTTTCTGATTGTAACATTGTTATATGGATTTTTATTGGATACGGGAACGGTATTTATGTCCGTCGATGAACCCACGAGAGAGGCTTTTATTGATGCTTATCTTGCTGGAATTGTAATCAATGTGATTCATGGATTTACAACGGCTTTGGTGCTATGGTTTGTGGCATTGCCAATGATTCACAAACTGGAGCGAATTAAAATTAAATATGGAATGTACTATCATTTACAATAGAGAATAGTATTATGGAATCCAGCTTTGTCATATATTATTAAAAAGATAAGGCTGGATTTTTTTGAGTAAAATATCAGAGTATATAATTCCTTTTTTGATTTTTTTAGTGATTTGGGCTGGGCTTATTAGAAAGGAAAATGTGTATGAGGATTTTGTGAAAGGGGCAAAGGAAGGATTTCCAACGGTTTTAAAAGTGATGCCTACGCTAATCGGATTGATGATAGCGGTAGGGATGCTTCGAGCCTCTGGATTTATGGATGCTTTGGGAAATTTTCTTGGGAAGTGGACAGGGAAATTAGGTTTTCCCGGAGAGTTAATGCCACTTACAATTGTGAAAATTTTTTCTTCCTCTGCAGCAACCGGTCTGTTAGAGGATCCGGCAAATTATCTGAAATACTATGTTGGTTATTTAGAAATTATCAACCTTCAAAAAACCATGCAGAAGACCTTGGGAAAAGATTTTTCATTAAAAGAAT
>JAILRZ010000130.1 GCA_024697845.1 Eubacterium sp.
GGCAATCTGAATATTAAACAGGCTATTGCACAGTCTTGTAACTATTTCTTCTACGAAATGGGTTATCGTCTTGGCTCTATGAAGTCTAAGAACTATAATAGTGCATCCGGTCTGAAAATATTGGAAAAATATGCTACAAAAATGGGATTGAATATGGAATCCGGTGTGGAAATTACAGAAAAAGCTCCACATTTTTCTACAGAAAGTGCAATTCACTCAGCCATTGGTCAGGGTAGTAACGCATATACTCCGGCACAACTTGCCAGATATGTATCTGCAATTGCCAATGGAGGAAAGAATAATAAATTAACCTTAATTAAAAAGGTTACTTCTAACAATGGAGAATTGATTTCTAAGAGTAAGGCAAAAACTGAAAATGTTATTGAAGCATCAAATAGTACATGGGAAGCAATTCATGAAGGTATGCGCATGGTTGTGACTCAGGGTACCGTTAAAAAATATTTTACGGATACAAAGATAAAAATCGCCGGTAAATCCGGTACGGCGCAGGAAAACAAACATCGAAATTCCCATTCCCTGTTTGTAGCATATGCACCGTATAATAATCCGAAAATTGCTGTTTCAGCGGTTATTCCGTTTGGTAATTCATCGCACGATTCAGCAGAACTGGCGAAGAATGTCATCCAGTACTATTATGGTGAAATTACAGATAAAGATGTCAATAAGGAAGTTTCTAAACAAAGTTCTTCCGACATTACGAGAGATTAATATCCTAACAGACTAAAGATAAAATGCAGAATAATATTTTATTTTTAGGAGGGTGGATATGGGAGAAGTAATTGTAGTAACTTCCGGAAAAGGTGGTGTTGGAAAAACAACAATCACCGCAAGTTTAAGTATCTCATTGGCAAGGATGGGGAAAAAAGTTCTTGCCATTGACACAGACATTGGATTGAGAAATCTTGATGTGGTAATGGGATTGGAAAATTATATCACATACAATCTGGTTGATGTAATTGAAGGAAATTGTCGACTGAGTCAGGCAATGATTCGGGATAAGATTCATACGAATTTATACCTTTTGCCTAGTGCTCAGACGCGAGACAAGGATGCTGTTTGTCCGGAACAGATGAAACAGTTAATCACACAAATTCGTGATGAGTTTGATTTTATTTTTATTGATTGTCCGGCCGGAATTGAGCAGGGATTTCGAAATGCTATTGCTCCGGCGACGAAAGCCATTGTGGTAACGACTCCAGAGGTTTCCGCAATTCGTGATGCGGATCGTGTCATTGGTTTGTTGGAAAATGATGGAATCACGAATATTAATTTGTTAGTAAACCGCATTCGGCCGAACCTAATTCGAAAAGGGGATATGATGTCCAAAGAGGACGTTTCAGAAATTCTCGGAATTGATATCCTGGGATATTTAAATGATGACCCCAATGTAGTGATTGCCACAAACCGTGGAATTCCATTAGTAGAACAGAATGGGAAACTTCGAAAAAACATTATACATATTGCTAATATCCTAATAGGAAATGAACAATTGGCAAAACCTTCGGTTTCTTTGACCGGTGGATTTATCAGAAATATTTTTAGTAGGGGGTATTAGATATGAGAAAAATATGTGAATTATGGTCCAAAGTATGGAAGCGTCTGTGGCTTCATAAGAGCTCCGGAAAAATAGCTAAGGAGCGGTTACAAATTCTTTTGGTAACGGATCGCGTGGGATGTAATCCTTATACGACCGAAGCGATTAAGAAGGATTTGATTCGTGTTTTATCAAAATATATTGATGTGGATAAAGAAAAATGTTCGGTGGAAATCTGTCATGATTCCATTCCGTACTTATTAGCAAATATACCAATTAAAGAGGTTAAAATATAACAATGTTTAGAGTAATCAGAAACCAATTAAAATCATATAAATTGTCCAATTTGAATTTCCGGCTGTTAGTTTACGTTTTAGCACTGACAGTTCTTGGAATCATTACAATTGGAAGTGCTACCGACGGTGAAAATTTCCAAACGAAACAGATTGTTGGTTTGGGTCTCGGAAGTATTGTTTTAATTATTTTTACCCTGATTAGTTACAAATTTGTCTTTAAATTTTATTGGGTCATCTATTTGGTAACAAATACATTATTACTTTTAGTACTTTTAATTGGTACTACCAATAAAGGTGCGAAACGATGGATTGATTTGAAATATACAGAGTTTCAGCCGTCGGAAATCTGTAAAATTTTTATTGTGATTTTTGTGGCAACCTATTTGTACAAACGAAAAGATCGCATCAGTTCTTTCAGAACTTTAGCCAGTGTGACTTTCTTTGCAATGATTCCGTTATTTTTAGTTTATAAAGAGCCTGATTTATCAACAACGATAGTTATTTTTCTGACTTTTTGTGCTATAATGTTTTTATCGGGTGTACATTACAAAATTGTCACCGCTGTTATGGTGATTGCCATCCCGGTAGTGGTCGTAGTAGGGTATCTTGCAGTCCAGCCAAACAGTGGTATTTTGAAAAAATATCAGTATGATCGAATTGTTGGTTTTTATCAGGAAGATAATGCGGAAGCCAAAAGATTACGTTATCAGCAGGAAAACTCGCTTTTGGCAATTGGATCCGGTGGACTATCGGGAAAAGGGCTGGATAACAGTACGGTTACTTCTGTTAAAAACGGTAATTTCCTTTCCGAATCACATACGGACTTTATCTTTACGATTGTAGGGGAAGAATTAGGATTTATTGGATGTTCCGCAGTGATTTTATTAATGTTTCTGATCGTATTGGAATGTTTTATTACTGGAGTACAAACGTCCAGATTATCTGGAAAGTTATATTGTTTTGGTTTTGGAACCTTAATCGCAATTCAGTCTTTTATTAATATTTCTGTTGCAACGATGTTATTGCCGAATACAGGATTGACGTTGCCATTTGTCAGTTATGGTTTGACATCATTAATCAGTATGTATATTGGTGTCGGGATTGTTTTAAATATTAGTTTACAGCGAAAGAAAATGATTTATTAAATAAATGGGAGGTCTTAATATGAATATCGGTTTAATTGCCCATGATTCAAAGAAAAAATTGATGCAGAACTTTTGTGTGGCCTATCGTGGAATTCTAAAAAAACACGCATTATATGCTACAGGTACAACCGGTCGTTTAATCGAGGAAGCAGCGAATCTGGATGTATACAAATATCTTGCAGGACATTTGGGCGGAGAACAGCAGATGTGTTCTCAGATCGAACAGAATCAGTTAGACTTATTAATTTTTATTCGTGATCCATTGAATCCGAAATCTCATGAACCGGATATTCATAAAGCAATCCGTTTATGTGATATTCATAATATTCCCTTGGCAACCAACGTTGCTACAGCGGAACTTTTAATCAATGCATTGGACCGTGGCGATATGGAATGGAGAGAAATGTATCGAAGCTAAGTGCATGGAATGCACCTAATATAAAACAAAGGAGGACAGTGCTATGATAAAAATCATCTGTGGAGAAAAAGGGAACGGAAAAACAAAAGAAATGCTTCAGCGCGCGGAGGAAGTCATTTCTAATGCAGGTGGCGATGTCATTTATGTAGACAAAAATTCAAAGCATATGTACGAACTGAATAACAAGATTCGTCTTGTGGATATTACGGAGTATCCGGTTCAGTCGTATGACGGATTTGTTGGGTTTGTCTCAGGGTTATTATCCGGGAATCATGACATTGAAACCGTGTTTTTTGACAGTTTACTGACAATCTCAAAATCAGATGGAACAACCTTACCAACTTTGCTTAACACCTTGGAGAAATTAAGCGATGGAATCACTTTCATCTTAAGTATTTCTCTCCCGGAAACAGAATTACCGGAAGCTGCGAAAGAGAAGGTAATAGTTTCCCTCTAAATTAAAAAGCGTCTTAATGGGGCAGCCGGTTTAAAACCAAATTGCCCCGTAAGACGTTTTTTAATCTCTGCCAAAGGAAGAAATTCTTCCGTAAAATGAGAGCAGATATAGCCCGCACAGACCAACCAAAGCGTAAATGATTCTTGAAATCCATGACATGCTTCCGAACAAGTATGAAACAAGATTGATTTTAAAAATCCCTACCAGTCCCCAGTTAATGGCACCGATAATTGCCAGAGCTAAAATAAAATAGTCTAAACCTTTACTTCTCATGCTTTAACCTCCTAAAAGATTTCAGTTAATATCATTACCAATTTTATTAAAAAAATACCTTTATTTTTCAAATTGAGATTATTGACTATCTTTGGGTTTTATAAGATAATATTTTAGGACTAAATTTTATGAATTTTATACATTAAATATATAGGAGCAACTATGGAATTTAAAGAGAAAAAAACTACAAAGCTTCGTTCAGCAATTAGCTTAAATATTGGTTTTATTGTTTTGGGGCTTGTTTGTATTTATCTGTTTATCAATATGGTTATTTATTTTACTTCTGAAAAGACTGCATATTATGAAGTCGTAGAAGGTTCCAATTCTGAAGATTTGAATTCTTCCTATGTTGGAATCGCATTAAGAGATGAAAAAGTATTTACGGCAAAATCTTCAGGCTATATTGATTATTATGTTAGTGAATGTTCCCGTGTTTCAAAAAACACCACTCTTTACAGTATTGATTCCAATGGAACATTAAACCAATTGTTGACACAGGCTACCAGTACGGATACGAAATTAAATGCCGATAACTTATCCACAATTAGCGATTTAGTTACGGATTTTTGTGGTAGTTACGACGATATGGATTTTTCCCAGGTGTATTCATTTAAAACAACCTTAAAGGGAACCGTTGTAGACCTGGTCAATATGAATAAATTACAGAAGCTTGCCAAAAAACGTGGAGAAAGCTTTTCGATTAACAAGTCAGCAAGCGCCGGAATTGTGATGTACCGTGTGGATGATTACGAGACTTTGAAGAAAAAACAATTAAAACGAAGTCTGTTTAATCAGTCAAATTATGTTTCAGCCCAGTTCTCGTCCGGTGCTAAAATCGATAAAGGAGCACCAATCTACAAGACTATCAATAATGAAGAATGGAGTATTGCAATTCCTTTAACCAAACAACAGGCTAAGAAATACAAAAAAATGACGGGTGTGAAGATTAAATTTTTGAAGGATGATGTAACAACTACAGCTAATATTGAGGTTGTTAAAGGGGCTGATAAGAAACGTTATGGCATTCTTACACTATCAAAATATATGGTGCGCTATGCGCAGGAAAGATTTCTGGATATTCAGATTATAGATAACAAAACTACCGGTTTGAAAATTCCGAAAACTTCCCTTGTAAAGAAAAGTTTGTATGCGATTCCAAAGGAGTATGGTGCAGAAGGTGGAGATGCGAAAAATATTGGATTTAACAGACAAATCCGTTCAGAGGGAACATTGAAAAACGAATTTTATTATCCAACAATCGCTTATATGGATGATCATAATTATTATGTTTCCACGACCTTGTTTGATCGCGGTGATATTTTATTGTCCTTAGATTCCGGTGGAACGCAGTATTCAATTGGTAAAACACAAGAGTTTGTAGGGGTGTATAGTATCAACAATGGATATACATCCTTTATCCGTGTAAATATTCTCGAAACGTTGGATGAATATTATATTGTGGAATCCGGAACGGTGTATGGTTTGGCCCAATATGACCGAATTGTTCTTGATAGCAGTAAGGTAAAAGAAAATCAGATTATTTTTCAGTAATAATGGAGGCAAAAGATGATTTTAGAAAATATTAAAGAAGTGGAAGAAAAGATTCAAAAGGCTTGTGAAAAATCCGGTAGAAATCCAAAAGAAGTTACTTTAATTGCAGTTAGTAAGACAAAACCTTATACCTGCATTGAAGAAGCTATGAAATCTGGAGTACTGGACTATGGTGAAAACAAAGTA
>JAILRZ010000142.1 GCA_024697845.1 Eubacterium sp.
TAAGAACTCCTGATGAAATAAAGAAGTACCAGAAAATTATTGCAAACAAGGATGCAATCCTGAATGATGCAAAGGAAAGATCCGAAGCGATGATTTCTGAAGCAACAGCACATATCAATCAGTTGGTAAGTGAACATGAAATTATGCAGAAGGCATATGCTGAAGCAAATGCAATTATTGAACAGGCTCAGAATGAAGCACAGACAATTTTGGATTCAGCTACAACAGAGGCTAATGATTACAGAAATCGCGCGGTTCAGTATACAGATGATATTTTATCAAATGTTCAGAGTATATTAACAACTGGAATCAGTAGTTTTGAAAGTGCTCAGAATACACTGATGTCTTCTTTGAATAGCTCATTGGATGTGGTTGTTGAAAGTAGAAAAGAATTAGGTGCACAGGATGATGAAGAGCCGGCTGCTTCAGAACAGACAGCTGGTGACGGTGATGAATTAACATTAGATTTATTATAAAAAGTAAGACGTTTCCGATTGGAAACGTCTTTTGTTATGTGAAATGGATTAATGAATGCAAACAATCAGAAGGAGTAGGATTAGAACCTGCTCTAATTTTCCTTTGATGTAAGAAATTTTGAAGTCCGTCTCCTTCAAAAAGGAAAAACACTGTAGCATAGAAGAGACTCCACCGAAAACAGAACAGAGCAAGACGCAAGCAATGGTTCTGTATGAAATGGAGGAAATGGTTAGCATATGTATGCCGGAAGTGATTTCAATTAAACCGCTAATCTTAGAAAAATGAGGAAAATGGCTGACTCGAAAGATTTCAGTAAGTGTTGTAAAACCAATGATATAGAATGTTACCTTTACTAGTGTATGAAAGGTATCCGGAATTATTTCAATGGACGGTATTTCAGGTGTTAACGTGTTGTGATTCGTTTGACATCGAATAGAAAAGATCAAATGATTCAGAAAACCACAAAGAAGCGGTGGTAGATAGACATAGAACATAAGCATCGGCAAAGAAAGGACGTTTTTAAGACAAAATATACCAACATAATTTGCAACAAAAGAGAAACTACAGTTGTTGCAAAAACCGGCGAGAAAAGAAGCCTCCTTTTTGGAAATGGAACCACATTTGTAGAGGTGGTGAATGATTTTTGATGCCACAGGAAATCCGCATAAAAAACCGGAAAGAACAGCAAAAGAACCATACTCAGATACTCCAAATGCACGATGGAGAATTGGATGGAATGTTTTGGAAAGGACGGTACATAAATCTTCTTTCATCATAAAGTTGGTTAATAGAATCATAGGGAGTAATGCCGGAATGACGCAGAAAGCACATAGTCGGATTCCTGATATGATACTGTTGCTAAAAAAGATTGGATGTGTTAATAGCGCAATGATGAAAATGATTGAAATGAAGGAATAGAGTTTCTTTTTCATAAGAGCCTTTTTAATTATAATATTGATAAAATATGGCTTTATGACAAGATGTAGTTGAAATTCTTGAGGAAATACAATAAAATGGTTTGGGTATCGTTTATTTAAAACGAAATTTGAATGATATTTTACGAGGGATGAAATGATTATCGCACCGATTGCAAGTGGCAGTAGTGGGAACTGTATCCTTGTGGAAGAAAAAGGGACAAACATTCTGGTGGACGCCGGAATCAGTAAAAAACGTATTGAAAACGGTTTGTCAGCCTATGGAATCGCACCTCAGGATTTAGATGGAATTCTGATTACCCATGAGCATTTGGATCATGTTCAGGGATTAGGAGTGTTTCTTAGAAAATATGATGTGCCGGTTTATGCTACAAGGAAAACGATTGAAGCAATTTTTCAAAACGGAAAACTGGGAGCCTTGGACGAATCGCTTTTTTATTCTGTAAAGAAAGAAAGCAGGTTTGCTCTGAAAAATTTAATGGTTTCACCAATTGCAGTAAATCATGATGCGGCGGATCCGGTTTGTTATCGATTTGACACGGAGGAAAAGTCCTGTGCAGTTGTTACAGACCTGGGAGTTTATGATAGTGGATTTGTCAGTAAACTTCAGAATTTGGATAGCGTGTTGTTAGAAGCCAATTATGATACGCGAATGCTTGAAATGGGGCCGTATCCGTATCATTTAAAGCAACGAATTTGGGGAGACCGAGGGCATCTGTCCAATGAATCCTGTGGTCGATTGCTTAGTGACATTATTTCGGAACGATTGAAAAATGTTATTCTTGGACATTTGAGTAAAGAAAATAATTATCCCGATTTGGCCTTTTGTGCCGTTCGGAATGAAATAAATTTTGCTGACAATGAATATTCGGCGGAAATGCTAAATATCAAAGTGGCAAAGAGAATGGAACCATCTTGTTTGGTTGAGTTTTAGGAGGTATAGAATGAAGAAGACAATTATTACAGTTGTAGGAAAAGATACGGTAGGCATTATTGCGGGCGTTTGCTCATATTTAGCTGAAAACAACGTGAATATTATGGATATTTCACAGACTATTGTACAGGGGTATTTCAACATGATGATGATTGTTGATTGTAATGAAGCGACAAAGCCGGCAAATGAACTGGCTGATGGCTTGGAACAGCTTGGAAATGAAATCGGCGTTTCCATTAAAATGCAGCATGAAGATATTTTTAACAGCATGCACCGAATCTAATTGGAGGATATTATGATAAATAAATTTGAAGTAATTGAAACAAATAAGATGATTGACAACTACAATCTGGATGTTCGTACCATTACTTTAGGTATCAGCCTTTTGGATTGTATTAGTGATGATTTGGAAACATTAAACCAGAATATCTACAATAAAATTAAAGGACTTGCGAAGGATCTTGTAAAAACAGGAGAGGATATTTCCAAGGAATATGGAATTCCGATTGTAAATAAGAGAATATCTGTTACACCAATTGGCTTAATTGGTGGGGCTGCTTGTAAAACTCCGGATGATTTTGTTACTATTGCTAAAACATTAGATAAGGTCGCAAAAGAAGTAGGAGTTAATTTCCTCGGGGGATATTCAGCAATCGTAAATAAAGGAATGACGAAAGCAGAAGAAAACCTGATTCGTTCCATTCCAAAGGCATTGGCAGAAACTGAGTTTGTTTGTAGTTCTGTCAATGTTGGTTCAACCAAAACCGGTTTGAATATGGATGCGGTTCGCTTGATGGGTGAAATTGTGAAGGAAACTGCAGAAATGACGAAGGAACAGGATTCCTTAGGTTGTGCGAAATTAGTAGTATTTTGTAATGCTCCGGATGATAATCCGTTTATGGCTGGAGCGTTCCACGGAGTTACAGAAGCAGATGCGATTATTAACGTTGGTGTTTCCGGCCCGGGTGTAGTTCGTCACGCATTAAAGAAGGTTCGTGGAGAAAGTTTTGATGTTCTCTGCGATACCATTAAAAAGACGGCATTCAAGATTACGAGAGTTGGACAATTGGTTGCAAGAGAAGCTTCTGAACGTTTAAATGTTCCTTTTGGAATCATTGATTTATCTTTGGCACCAACTCCGGCAATTGGAGACAGTGTTGCAGATATTTTGGAAGAAATCGGCTTGCAGAGAGCCGGTGCACCGGGTACCACGGCAGCACTTGCCCTGTTAAACGATCAGGTTAAGAAGGGCGGTGTTATGGCATCTTCTTACGTTGGTGGATTGAGTGGTGCGTTTATTCCGGTCAGTGAAGATCAGGGAATGATTGATGCAGTAAAAGAAGGCGCATTAACTTTAGAAAAACTCGAAGCAATGACTTGTGTATGTTCCGTAGGTTTGGATATGATTGCTATTCCGGGAGATACGAAGGCAACGACTATCGCAGGAATTATCGCAGATGAAGCTGCAATCGGTATGGTTAATCAGAAGACCACTGCAGTTCGTGTGATTCCGGTCATTGGAAAAGAAGTTGGAGAAACAGTAGAATTTGGTGGATTATTGGGATATGCTCCAATTATGCCGGTGAATGAATTCTCATGTGATGCATTTGTAAACAGAACAGGAAGAATTCCGGCACCAATTCATAGCTTTAAAAACTAATATAAAAGGGGCTGTAAAAAACTCGCCTAACAGAAATGCATGTCTGTTACTTTGAGGTTTTTTACAGCCCCTTTTCGATTTACACGACAAGGAAAATGCAGAAAACTTACGTTTATGCATTTGATCACCGTGATACAATCCCGAAACAAGCGTCCAGGTTTCGGGGATTATTTAATAAGAATCTTTCGTTCAAATTCTGTAGGAATATAGTTTTCAGTTTTGTTCATCTGAATCATCCGATACAGGTGATCGCATTGAATCGCTTGATTTAAAGTGCTCCGGATGATTCCTGTTGTATTTCCATAGTAATCCGCAAACTTTCCAATAATGGTCAAGTTGCTGTTTTGCTTAATGGTAGATAAAACAGAAGAAGTTTTTTTGAATCCCAGAACTCTTACATAAGTGTGATAATTCTGTTCCATTAAAGACTCTACGTCTTCTGTTTTGATTCCTAAGCAAAGATGCAAGAGTGCTCTGGAAATTGCGGTATAAGTGTAATTCTTTGTCTGGAGTAATTGGGCAAAAGACGTAAAAGAAGTATAATGATTTCGGTTTTTCAGAATTCGATTGGATAATTCCTGGGAAATTCCGTGAAAAATGGAAAAATCTTCATTCGTTAAAAGTTTTTGGCCTAATAATAAATCCATGTCGTCGTTGGAAATTGCAGGAAGGTACTGAAGACGTTTCAAGGCATAATCCGGCATATGTTTTCGGACTGCTTCCAAATTTCCGGAGAAGATTTCCTTTCGGATCCCGGTGGAAGAAGCAAATATTTGGTCTGTTGACGTATCGTTGTAATCGCTTCCCTGACGTTTGATGGCAATTGGCTTAATGGAAGATTGGAAATGATTTAGTGCTTTGTAATATTCCAATGCAAGAATATTATTCGAGCCTTGCATAATTTCATTGACAGAAGCCGGAGAAAGTAACTTTTCTTCCAGGCAATAGTTTTGTAACGCAAGCGAACGGGCTTTGGGGTAGGAATACCCTTTGGATAATGCTTCCTTTAATAATATTTTGTACCGAGGAGGCTCATTAGAGAGGATATCACCCAATGTAGAAAGATGATTCGAATCGCTTGCTTCACAACCGAAACAGAGGTAATCCACACATTGTAACTGTTCTAAAAGAGAAACCCCGCCTCGGGCAAACAGTTCTGCTGATGCAGTAGCATAGAATATGGGGAGTTCCAGAATTACATCCGCGCCGTATGAAAGTGCAATGTCTGCACGGGCATATTTGTCGTAAATTGCCGGAATTCCACGCTGAACGAAATTTCCGCTGCATACAACTATAACCTTGTCTGCGCCGGTAATTTTTTTTGCCTGATGAATTAAATATTTGTGACCATTGTGAAATGGATTAAATTCTGCAATAATACCGATTGTTTTCATGGATTCCTCCCCAAAAATAATTAAATTAAATTTATTTTACCATTTCTGTAAAAGTGATGCAATTTTCGGTTTATTTTTCAAGAAAGTTATGGAGAATTGGTTGAAGATAAAAACAAGTTGCAGTATGATAGACGTAGACTATTTCGCAGAGAGGTATTTTATGAACTTTATAGAAG
>JAILRZ010000160.1 GCA_024697845.1 Eubacterium sp.
AGCCCAAATGCCTTTCATTAACTCATTAACTGCCTCTAATGGAGCAAGTGTAGGCATTGTCGCATATATATTTTTCGCTGCCATAACTATTGATAACTGAGTGCTGATATTAAACTTCTTGCTTGTATATTCATATAATTATTGAAACGAAGGAACTTATAAATCTGGCGCAAAGTCATCCAAGTATATCGTGGAGGAACTTCCGTTGGGAAAGAATCATCGACCTCTATAATAAGATTCCTGTTTTGTTCTTTATAAAACCTTCCACCTTCTTCTGACTGAAGTGTATCAAACCTAATTTGAGACTGTGGTGCATTAAGAACATAGTCAACAAAATCGGGGCGCTGAGGGTAGTCATCAACATTTCCTGTCAAACATTGAACGGTAGGTGCAAGTTCCAGGACGTCAAAATTTCCACACTCTAATTTTGCCTGTACAAGGAAATGGTATACTCCATTAATCTTCTTAACAATAAATGCACAAAGACCTTGTTGCATAGGTTGTACCAGCGGTTGACACCAAGAAGAAACCTCCCTATTTGATATGGTGACATTCACTCCTATTATTTTAAAGAACTTCTCGTCATCACGGACTATTTCGTAATCAGTCTTCCTCCAACCAGGCATATCCAAAATCGGGCAACGGTTAACGAATAAATCATACTTTGCTTTTAACGAAGTCAGCCATGAAAGATGATCACGTGTACTAATCAATGAATGATTGGTATTTGATGACAATATCATACCCTTGCCAAATTCCGACATCCCGTTCACACCATCAAAAGGAGTTATGTAATCACTGATTTTTAAGCCAGATAACACAGTGCGCGTATCCATGTTCACCATATTATCCTCATGCATCAACTCCTTAATCTGGCCTAGTGTCATCCAGCGGAAATCGGGAAGCACAGGGACCTCTTCATCCACCTTGATAATAATATTCCGGTTACGCTTGCGCAGGAAACGAGCCCCTTGCTCGCTCTGAAGCTGGTCTAGAATAATATTCTCTGGCCTAGCATTGACAAAGTACTCCAAATAGTTGGGACTTTTGCCCGCGTGTACACGTGAGTAATTACTCTTGGTTGCTTGCAAAGTTGGTGAAATCTGTACGCAATTAACATTACCCGGCTCTATCTTTGCCTGCATCAGGCAATACAAAACACCATTGATTTCTTTCGTAAGAATTCCAAGATAACCAACTTCAGGCTGGAGTATAATTGGCTGTCTCCAATGGCTCACATCACCATAGTCGGTTTGGACATCAATTCCAACAATAGAAAAGAAACGACCAGAATCATGGCTAATACTCCCGTCATCATTAGAATGCCAAGATTTCATTTCACTGAAAGGAATTCTCTTGACATCAACAACAACCTCTCTATTACGCCGAACAATCCATTCCTTTATTTCAGCTGTGCTATTAAATGGATTTTCTTGAGTTAACAATGATCTAATAATCATATAAGTATATTTTCGTATAAATATAACTAGACACCTACTAATTCATCAAATATTTTAATGTACGATTTAACAATATTAATAGGAATATAGTCGCCATAAACTGAATTCCTACATTTTTTTACAATATCGTCCTCTTTTTTAGGAAAAGACAAAACTGCCTTCTCTAATTCATTAATATCAAATGGCTTAACTAATTTTACAAGTTGTTCATTATCAATTCCAATAAATGAAAGGCCACTTAAATCAAATCCGCAAATCGGTGTTCCGCAACCTAAAGCATTAATACAAGCATTGGGAATAGTATCTGATAAGGTTGTGCTCACAAACACATCTGCCAGACTAAAAAACTCCGCCAGCCTTTTCATAGATGACACATAAGGTATTTTAATTAGATTAGATGGTGCTTCATATTCGTCGGTATCATAGCCCACATATATAAACGAATACCCTTCTTTATTCCCTATTTGTCTACATAAATCTAGAAAATACTTTCCGCCTTTTCGTGGTGCACTAAGCGATGCGACCATTAATACAACAATATTATCTTGGGGTATACCAAGTTCATTTCTGATTGCGCTAGCATCCTGGGGAAAAAAATAATTGTCCAAATCTATGGGCTCATTTACAACTCTAACGACTTTATCTCTCAACAACTTTGATTGTTTTGCTCTTGAAACAACCCAAGGAACGCCTGTAAACACAATACTGGTAAAGATTTTATAGACTCTTTCCTTTTTCTTAAAATAGTATGAAGACCTATCGAAAAACAAACTTGTCGGATAATCTTTAATTCTAATACAATGATGACATCCATCAATGAATTGGTTGCATTCATAAGAAAACATACACTTTCCCATATATGCATACTCATCCATCATTGAATATACTGTAGGAATATTTGTTTCAGCTAAGAAAGAAAGTAGTTTAAACTCGTCTAGATAATACCCATGAATATTTAGCAACTGTACTACATCAGGAGACTCATTTTTGATAATAGAGATTAACCGTTGGGTTGCTTTCGATAAAAAAACACCTTGAAAACCAAGCAATCTATAAAAAAAAGCGGAGAGATACGATTCGAAAGGTTTTGTTACCTTAAAATAATCAGGTTCATTAATCTTCTCTTTTCGCGACCCATAACACACTATTGCCTTATGCCCCAACTCCTCATAGCCACTCTTTAGGATTGACACAATCTTCCCTGTACTTCCATTTTGTGCACAAACGTTGATTAGAAGTATCTTCATTTTAAGTTCTTTAATATTACATTCATTTGGTAATAAGGATTCCAATTAGTATCAATTTCCTCGTAGCACGCGTTGCGCACCTCTTCCTTGCAATCCTTTTTATTTTCGAACCATCTATGTATTTTTAAAGCAAGATCTTCCACACTACCATATTTAAAAAAGTCCCCCGTAATGGAAGGCTTAATCGCTTCAAACTCAGGCATTTGCAAATCCCATCGATCATGCGAAATAGCAGGACAGCCAAACATAAGGGCATGTATTGAAGTTAGGCCAATATTACCTGGAGCAATACATAGATCTGCATTATAAATCAATTCAGCATTCGTCTTTTCATCATAGCATGCACCATAGAACCAAACTTGTTCTTGGATTCCCAATTTAAATGTCAAAGATACTAGATTTTGTTTTTCACTACCATCGCCGACAAAAACAACATTATATGATTCTCCTTGATTATTTAGGACACCAACAGCTTCTAGGAATAAATCCAAGCGTTTAATTTCAGTCAGCCTCCCAATAAAAATTAAAACAGGATTCTCATTATTGAAATGCAAACTATAAATATCAGACCCCACCATTTCCTTTCGTAAGTTCAACTGGTGCTCATAATCAAGAGAATTATGAATCGGATAAATTCGTTTTTCATCAAAGCCATCATCAATCATCAATTTTCTCGCATAATCACCATATGTAAAAATGCCGTCAGCAAATTTCATAATAGGCCTTTTCCATAACGTTTTTTCAATCCAACTCTCCTTCCCATAGTAACCATGCGTCCAAAAATAGACACGTTTTTGTGGATAGAATATTTTTTTCTTAAGACAAAAGGAAATCAAAGATAAATTTCTGGTCGCCCCCAACATAAAGAATATATCATAATCTTTTTTTAAAATTTTAGAGAGGCCATCTACTCTATAAAAAGGGCCCAAAGTTTTCACAGGAAGTCTTTCAACATTTTTTAGTTCTGAATCATCAAATTCCTTTACTCCCGTATCAATATCTTCAATATACCAATCGCAATCATATTCTTTATCCAGCATTTTATAAATAGCTTTTCTATATAATGCTAGATCATTAAAAAACATACATACTCTCTTCTTTGGCATACTATTTCTCCTACATTTTTTCGTAAATAAAGTCTATTATTCAGAATATAGAAACTAACTCATAACGTTTGTTTCCTCTAAAGGTCCTAATTGTTGCATTCATGTACTTATTAAGCAAAATAAATTATGAAAAGGTCTTAGCTATAATGTCCCTGCCCTCATTCTTTATATAATAATCTCTTATTTGCCTAAACTGTACGTCATTTTGACTTTCACCACAATTGATAGCATTTAATGTCGTATTATCTTTAATGTCAATCGGAATTATCTCCTGATCATTCATTGGAGTCTTTATAACAGGATGATTACTAAGTTTAGTCATAGCATACAACCACAAATCATCAGCCAGATAACTAAGCTGTTTTGCTAAAGAGAAATTCAATACATCCTTATATAAAATATGTGGTGGATACATTGCACCACAAACACCCATTGGTATAAGCAAGTCTTTTTCAACATACCCATCCTTATAATCGATTGCGTCAAATTCGTTATTCCACTCATTATAGGTTTTCAACGTTCCATCTTCATTAAACAATATCTCACTTGTCCTATTTGTAACAACTGCAGCAGGATTCTTTTTATGACATTTCAACATTATTTTAAGCATATATGGAGGATATATCATATCATCGTCCACGGTAACAATGATGCTGTCAGGAAAATCCTTCATCGCAAAATGGTACTTGCCATGGGCTCTCAGTTTTCCATCTCGAAATCGTATTTCAAACAAGTCATCCTCTTCTTTTACCAACGACTTAGGTAATTGTTCTCTATTAATTTCCTCATTAATGAGATAAAGTACTATCTTAGCTGGGCGTATATCCTGATGCTTTATGCTCTCTACTGTCAACCAAAGTGTTTCTAGTCTTGCGGGGAATGAGGTCATCGATACAACAAGATTCTCTGCTACATTATCGCTCAATTTGTTATATTTGTAATGCCAGGGAAGCAACAGTTTAGAACCAATGAGTCTCATCAGAAACCTCCTAGCAGAATAGCAAGATTCTTTAATTCGACTCTGTCTCCCCATGCTAACCGGTATTGAGCCGTATAATCTGAAAAAAATTTCGTATAATCCCATATCCATTAACTATTTATAACAGGTCTTGTTCTACGATTAAAATGTATATTCCTTGTCATTCTTAACAATATATATTGTATCATAAAAGTGATTGCTGTAGAAAATCCTCCACTATGTGTATTTTCTTCATAGCAGTGCAATGCGCCCATAAGAATTGTCAAAAAAATTAGCATCGAGAAAATATTTGTAATATATTTTTTACATACTCCAAAGAGAAAGCTAATTAAATAGGCATTGAATATACACATAAAAATAGCAGCAGGCCAACCTCCCCAAAAATATGCAGAACCGAATTTACCTGCATTAGCTGCAGATTTTTCAGGATTTCTCACTACATGGCCAGAATCCATATATGAAGTTAGCATATATCCTGGTTTTAACATAACATCATCGTTTGTGTCGCGCCCCAACCATTTAGGCCAGAATTGGCGAAAACACGCATACAAAACATCTTGATGATATCCATATTCATTAGCAAACATGTAGAAATATGCATTACAATCCAACGAATTGAGTCGTGAAGATATTCCGTCTTGATTTGAATCTTCTAATTTATATGTAGAATTGTTAAGAACATCAAATATAATTTCAATGTTAGAATAGTTCTGTGTTGCGCCATCTGTAGGGTTCCATCCCGCCATCGCTCTCTTTGCGTTCATAAATGGATAAATAAAGAAGAGTAAAAAGAAAGCTCCCATCAAGGAGATTGAAACGAATCTTGGCGTAATTGCTCTTTCCCCCTTGATTCTTTTATGCATAATGTAGTATAGCATATAAATAACCAAAGGACATATCATAATGCCTTTGGTTATTTATATGCTATACTACATTATGCA
>JAILRZ010000172.1 GCA_024697845.1 Eubacterium sp.
TGCTCCCAGGGTGCTACATTTCGCGATTGCATCGAGCTTTATGTACTACCTACTTAATTCCCAAATAACAGGTGACATGATGTCACTAGATAAGCAGAGGTCTTAGGATACTTCCTAACAAGTTTGCATTGTATATACAAAAGCGTATCTTGCAACACAGTCGAAGGCAGTGGTGCAAGATAAAGCTGTGTATTACAAATGCGTATCTTGCAAATTAACCTAGTGCTTATTTTGGGACATTTTTTTTTGACTGAAAAATCATTTCTAATGTACTATATTTCTTTTTGTGGTAGAATAAAAAAGACGAAAAATGAGAGGTGAATAAAGTACCTTTATGTCTACTGCAAGATACGCGTTTGTGTATACAAATGCATTCCTGTTAGGATAATCCTAAAACCTTATATAGCGATAGAGTGAAAGCTGCTGGCAAATGTCGGCAGCTTTTTCTTTGCAAAAAAATAACTTCTGGAACCTCAGTTCCACAAGTTTGACAATTATTGATAAAGAAGTTCCAAAACTACGAAAAGTAATCAAAAAAAAATAAAACCCTCAGGTTTTATCGCGTTTAAGGTAGATCAAAAGTAGAGCAAAAGTAATCATTATGACACGCTACAGCGCCTCCTTTCTTTTTCGAACGAAAGTTCTGATTACTCCGTATGATTACTCGTAGACATTTTTTGAAAATCCAAACTTCAGAAAGCCTTTATTTATCGGCGTTTCCGAAGGCAAAATAAAAAGCGCGAGACGGGGATCGAACCCGCGGCCCCCTCCTTGGCAAGGAGGTGCTCCACCACTGAGCCACTCGCGCATTGCTTTGCGTGTCTGTCACACGCAAGAAATATAATACTATAATCATAGTATAATGTCAACATTTTTTTTGAAAAAAAAAACCACATCTATAAGTCAAAGATTTTGGAAATAGACGTGGTTAATTTTAAATTAATGGTTTTCTTTGGAGTTATTTGGTGTAGGGTAACCGTTTCCCTGTAGATCCGTAGTGCTGGACATATCTTTAGTCGATTTCTTTGGCGGAGAACCTTCCCAGATTCCTTTTGGAATGGTTCGTATCAAATTTTCTTTATTATTCTTTTTCATAGGCACCTCCATATTTTAATGATATCCAATGGATGAAATCATATTCATATAAAGGGAGTTGGTTATAGACAGATTGTTTGATGTCAATTAAAATATAGGAAGACAGTGGAATAGAGGGTTATAAAAATGAAAATACAGAAAACACATATGCTGACTCAGTATTTAATTAAATTATTTGCAAGATTTTCAATATTTGTAGCAGTTTTGGTTACATATATTGTTAATAAACAGTTTTTGTATAAGGTGATGACGATGAAGTTTACTCAATTGGGTGTCACACCGATTCATTTGCTATGGGCAGTTTTTATGGGATTAATGTTGATACATTTGTTTCCGGGGAAGCGGATTCTCACAATGGCATTGCGAAAAAGAAAAAAAGAAAATTTTCGAGCGGTAGCGGATTATGAAGAATTGGAATTGTTACATTTTGTTCAAAAACAAAACATCCGGGCGTGGCTGGTTTTATTGGTGTGGCTGATTTTTAATGGAGTATTTGGCTTGTTATATGTTTTTCATCTAATCGATAACGCTGACTTACTAATGTTAACAGTGTTTTACTTTTTATGTGATTACATTTGTATTTTATTCTTTTGCCCGTTTCAGACGTTTATTATGAAAAATAAGTGCTGTGTTAATTGCAGAATCTATGATTGGGGACATTTTATGATGTTTACGCCAATGCTGTTTATTCGGAATTTCTTCAGCTGGAGTTTGTTTTTTACTTCTTTGATTGTATTGATTCATTGGGAAATTATTTATGCAAAATATCCGGAGCGATTCTGGAGTGGTTCCAATCAGAATCTTCAATGTGCTAATTGTAAGGATAAAACCTGTCAGCTAAAACAGAAAATTCAAAAAACAAACTAGGGGAGCAGAAGATGAAAAAGAAGAAGTTTATTGTTGTGTTATTAATGATTTTGTGCAGCACTATTATCATTGGTTTCATTTATGTGGAACAGAAGTGGGGAGTAAAAAAATTATGGGACAGTTATTTTCCTAATGGAAAAACAGTGGTAATTTTGGATGCGGGGCATGGGGATTATGATCCGGGGTGTGGAACCGGAGAACCTTATGAAAAAGATATTACATTAAAGATTGTAAAAAAAGTCCAGAGACAATTGGAAGAGCAGGGGATGGTTGTGATTTTAACCAGGGAAAAAGACCGATTCATTTCTTTAGGAGACAGGGTTCGTTGCTCTAGAATCTATAATGGTGATGTATTTGTCAGCGTCCACTTGAACTGGGCAGAAAATAAAGAGGCATATGGAATAGAAACTTATTGTAATGAAATATTAAATGCAGATAGTGTATCTTTGGCTAATGCAATACAAAAAGAGGTTTTGAATGAAACGGATTCTAAAGATAGAGAAGTTCACCCGGAAAGTGATTTTTATGTCGTAAGAAATTCCAAGGTGCCTTCGTGTCTTGTGGAAGTAGGATTCCTTTCTGCGAAAGAGGAAGGAAAGAAACTAAAAGAGGATAAGTATCAGAAAAAAATAGCCAATGGGATTACTAAAGGAATAGAGCATTATCTTCAACAGAAAGAATAAATGGAGTGTATATGAAGGAAAGACCAATTTTAAAAAATAAAATTTATCTGTACTTAACGGAGTTTTTTGCCGGGATGTCTGTAATGGCAGTGGAACTTGGCGCAAGCAGACTTCTTGCTCCTTATTTTAGTTCTTCACAGATTGTTTGGACTATTATTATTGGGACAATTATGATCGCAATGGCTATGGGAAATATTTATGGTGGTAAATCGGCAGATAAAAATCCGAATCCGGATAAGCTGTATGGAAGAATCATTATTGCAGCAGTATGGATTGCTATGATACCGGTGGTTGGACGTTATCTGATTATTGGAATTTCTGCGGTACTCATTTTTTCGGTAAGTAACAGCTTTCTGATTATTGCAGCATTCGCGGCTTGCATGATTATTTTTGTGTTTCCGTTGTTTTTACTTGGAACCGTAACGCCGTCTCTGGTTAAGTATTCTGTGGATTCCTTAGATGATAATGGAAAAACGGTAGGGTATCTGAATGCCTTTAATACGATTGGTAGTATTATCGGGACTTTTGTACCAACGTTTGTTAGTATTCCTACCGTGGGAACTTCGATTACATTTTTGATTTTTGCGGGGATTTTATTACTCCTATCAGTTGTTTATTTTCTAAGCTCGAAAGTTCCAATGAAAAAGATAAAAAAACTTCCCATGGGAATTGTTTTATTTATCATTTGCTGTGCTGTTGGACATGGAAATCAGTTTGCTTTTTGGGAAAAGAATTTAACTTATGAAGGGGAATCTGTTTATAATTATCTTCAGGTTTCCGAGAATGAAAATCAGGTGATTTTGTCTACCAATGTTTTGTTTGGTGTGCAATCCATTTATATGAAGGCTGAGGGATTGTCCGGACTCTATTACGACTACGCTATGGCGGCTCCTATGATGGCAGGAATTCACGAGAAGCAGAAAACAGATATTTTGATTCTGGGGATGGGAACCGGAACTTATGCCACCCAGTGTAAAAGATATTTTGAAAATGTGGATATTGAGGGCGTTGAGATTGATGAAAAGATTACAAAACTGTCCAAAGAGTATTTTGCTTTCCCGGATGATGTAAAGGTCATCACTTATGACGGACGCGCCTTCTTAAATGCTACATCAAAAAAGTATGATGTTATTATGTTGGATGCATATCAGGATATTACGATTCCATTTCAGATGTCTTCTTTGGAGTTCTTTACAATGGTTAAGGAACATCTCAATGAAGATGGAGTGATGGTTGTTAATATGAATATGCGCAGTTCAAAGAAGGGGAGTATCAATGATTATTTAGCGGATACCATTTGCAGAGTGTTCGGTTCCGTTTATACAGTTGATGTGAATAATTCGACGAATAGGGAATTATTTGCATCGAATAATCCGAAGATGCTCAATATTTATGAAAATAATTTGTCTAAGGAGCGCAATGAAGAACTGGCAGATATGATGAAAGACGTGTATAATGACCTGGAGCCGTACAAGCCGGGGAAATATTTGTTGACGGATGATAAAGCTCCGGTAGAAATGTTGGGAATGAAAGAGATTGATGATATTATTCAGGATGAAGTGAAAAGATATCAGAACATTTATGATAAAGAAGGATTTAAAGGATTATTGGAACAGGTATTATGAAACATACAGCAAAACAAATGTCAGAATCAATATGGTTGGGAATGGTGCTAGCATTATCCGGTGGATTTATGGATGCCTATTCCTATTTATGCAGGGATGAGGTGTTTGCGAATGCCCAGACCGGAAATATTTTATTGTTTGGAATTCATTTGGTAAACCGGGAATTTCACCTGGCGTTACATTATTTAAGCCCGGTCATTGCATTTACCATTGGCATTATCTTGGCAGATATTGTGCGTCATAAAACTTCGGAATTACAACAGATTCATTGGCGACAGGTTGCCGTGCTGATGGAAGCGGTGATTTTATTTGCTGTTGCAATGATTCCTTTGGGGTGGAGTCTATTGGCTAATTCCTTGACTTCCTTTGCCTGCGGAATTCAGGTGGAAAGTTTTCGGAGCATTCATGGCAATGGAATTGCCACAACTATGTGCATCGGAAATCTGAGAAGCGGTACACAAAATCTGAATGAGTATATCCTTACAAAAGAGAAAAGTAATTTGAGAAAAGCCGGCTTATATTTTGGCATTATTTTATTTTTTGTAATTGGGGCGATTATGGGAAGTTTATTGATTAAGGTGTTTACAGAAAAAGCAATTCTGTTTTGTTCATTATTGATGATGATTTCCTTTTTTATGATGTTTATACGATTGGAAGAATAATAGCTCAGGAATACTTATGTGGAAGGGGAGAAGAAATGGTTAAAGATTTATTGACAATAATTGGTACGATTCTGTTTGCCGTTGTGATTGTGGAAGCCTTAAATGTATTGCTGTTCATAATTATTCGGTATTTCGTAAGAACAGTATTAAAATTTAATGTGATTGAAAACTGGGTAGGGGACTCTAAGAAGCGAAAAAGAATCGCACAGGTCACAGTGATATTGTGCTTGGTTGGTTTTGCAATCTGGAATATAGTCAACACAATTATTGTGGTTGTTCATTGGGATGTATTTTTCTTTGTTGCTGAATTGTTGGAAAAAGGAATTCAAAAAATCAGTGGAAAGAAATCAAAATATTACTGGCAGGGAGCTTTGGCGATTGCAGCACTGATTCTATATCTGGGAACTGGATATTATAATGCCTTTCATGTTTCGGAAACAAACTATCAGCTAAAGACTTCCAAGGATATAGGGGATAAAGCACTGCGGGTTGTGCAGATTTCAGATTCTCATTTGGGAACTACATTTGATGGAAAAGGGTTTGCAAAGCATCTGGAAAAGATTCAGAAAACAAATCCGGATATTGTGGTGGTAACCGGGGATTTTGTGGACGATGGGACTTCCAAAGAAGATATGGTCGAAGGCTGTAAGGCATTAGGAAAATTAAAGACAACCTATGGAACATATATGATTTGGGGAAATCATGATAAAGGATATTACAGTTCACGGAATTACTCGCTGGATGATATTGAAAAGGAATTAAAAAAGAACAATATTAAAACGCTGAAGGATGAGACTGTTTTGCTTGGGGATAAAATCTATTTAATTGGACGATTGGACCGTTCCTTTGTGGAGCGAAAGAGTGCTGATACACTGGTAAAAGATTTGGATAAATCAAAATATATGATCATGCTGGATCATCAGCCAAATGATTATGATGCTGAAGAAAAGACGGAAGTTGATTTGGTATTATCCGGACATTCCCATGGGGGACAGATGATTCCAATTGGAATTACCGGAGAATTATCCGGTGCCAATGATAAAACCTATGGTTTGGAAAAAAGAAATAAAACGACGTTTATTGTTAATTCGGGAATTTCAGATTGGGCAATCTATTTTAAGACTGGAACGTTTTCCGAATATGGTGTGATTGATATAGCAAATGAAGGATAAAAACCGTTCTAAATTTTGGGGAAATGTGATATAATTTTCAGTAAATAAGAAGAACGGTTTATTCGATAACTAAAATTGAATAGGAGACATGGAGGTGATTTTATGTATCCAATTATTACAATCAGTAGAGAGTATGGCAGTGGCGGACATGATATTGGTCAAAAGGTTGCTGAACGACTGGGAATTGAGTTTTATGACAAAAATATTATGCAGCAGGTCGTAGAAGAAAGCGGTTATGCTCAGGAATTTGTGAATATCAATTCTGAATACACAAGAGGTGTGGAACAGTGGTTTTCAGGAAGTATTTTTACCATGAATTATCTGACAAATCCACAGGATCAAATTTTTGCAATTCAGTCAAAAGTTGTTTTGGAATGTGCCAGAAAAGGACCATGTGTTATTGTAGGTCGATGTGCAGATTATATTCTGGAAAAAGCAGAGATAGATACATTCAATGTGTTTATTCATGCAGATGTGGAAAGTAGAAAAAAGAGAATTCTGGAAAGAGAACAGGAATTGCCTGAGAAGGCTGAAAAATATTTGGAGCGGAGAGATAAAGGAAGAAAGGCTTATTACCGCTATTATACCGACCGAAAGTGGGGCGGCTATAAAAATTATCAATTGAATTTGGATAGTGGATATTTAGGCGAGGATTTGTGCGTAGACATCATTGTTCAAAGCATCAAACGCCTTGTAAAAGAAGCAGAATAGTAACAATCCCCGATGACTTTATCAGAGTTATTGGGGATTTTTCTTGCAAAAAAGTAATTCCTACTATATACTAGGAATTAAGAAAACGAAATGGAGATAAATGGTTATGATGATTTCAACAAAAGGACGATATGCTTTGCGTGTAATGATTGATTTGGCACAGAATGGTGGAGAGCAATATATTTCTCTAAAAGATGTGGCAAATCGTCAGGAAATATCGATGAAGTACTTGGAAATGATTGTATCACTTTTACATAAAGGTGGAATGGTAAGCAGTCTTCGTGGAAAATCCGGTGGATATAAATTGACTAAGAAACCGGAAGAATATACTTTGGGAGCTATATTGAAGCTTACAGAGGGAAGTTTGGCTCCGGTATTCTGTTTGGAAAATGGAGAGCAGTGCGACCGTGCAGAAAACTGTATTACATTGCCATTGTGGAAAAAATTAGATCAGATGATTGATGATTGTCTGGAACAATATACGTTACAGGATTTGATTGATGGTAAAATTCAATAATCATTGAGAAAGAAAAGGGGAGAAACTCCCCTACTAAAAAACAGCCATGAGCTCGTGCTCAAGGCTGTTTTTTAGTTTTTATTTGAATTGATGTCCACCGATTTTTAAGCGACATCCTGCTAAATATCTTGAGAAGAATAAGAACTTACTCATATCTGTTTCGTTTCCACTTAAGTTTACGTTCTTTTCACCATTTAAGGTATCTTTTGCAGCGTTGATACAAGCCTGAGGAATTCTACCTGAATCATATTTCCAAAGTGCTTTACTTAAAAATCCTGTACGAGCAGGAGTAAACTGCCCACGTTGATAAATAACACCAGATAATGTGTTTGGGAATAACCCGGATTTAACACGATTCATTACAACAATACCAACAGCTCGTTTTCCTGCGGTTGACTCAGCACCTGCTTCACAGAAAATAATAGATGACATCAGGCGAAGCTGAGACTTGGTATATCTGTTCTTTACCTTAACAGTAACTTTTGCATATAAAGAATGATTTTTCTTCAAATAAACTTTAATTGTTGTCTTTCCGGCTTTTACTGCTGTTACAACACCTTTTTCAGAAACAGTAGCAACAGATGGCTTGCTGGATTTGAAAGTATACTTCTTTAATTTCTTCTTTGTAAAAGATAATGATTTTTTTAATTTTAATGTTTTGTTAACTTTAACAGTTTTCTTTACTTTTATTACCTGTTTCTTAACTGTTGTAGTCTCTTCGTCGATAGTAGCAGTAGTAGTTTCAGTCGATTCTTCCTGAACTTCCTGTGAAACAGTTTCGTCAGCAGCGCTAACAGCGATCATACTTGAAGCAGAAAGAACAAAAACTAATAAAAATAATGTTAAAATTCTACGTTTCAAAACAACCTCCAAAATATTACATAATTGTTACAATATTTGCACGCTAGATATATTCTGCCAAAAAAAATGTAATTTGTCAACCCTGAACTGTTACAAAATAGCATTCAAAGGTTACGAATTGAAATAAATACATAGGAAAAAAGTCATAAAAAATGTAATAAAATAAAAAAAATCAAGAAATAATATATTTCCTATTTACAAACTAGGAAAAAGAGATTATAATTCCTAGTGTTCAGATAGGAAAAAACAAAGGAGGTATTATTATGTATGTATATGCAGACTGTGCTGCAACCACAGAAATGAGCAATAAAGCAATTGATGCAATGACTAATATTATGAAAGAAATATATGGAAATCCATCCAGTCTCCACAGCGTTGGGCAAAAGGCAGCAGAATATCTGTTACAGGCCAGAATCGATGTTGCAGATGCTATTGGGGCTGATTTTAAAGAAATCTATTTCACATCCGGTGGAAGTGAAGCAGATAATCAGGCTTTGGTTTCTGCAGCTTACTTCGGAAAGCTAAAAGGAAAGAATCACTTGATTTCTACAACCATTGAACATCATGCCATTCTTCATACATTAGAAAAACTAAAAAAAGAAGGATTTGAAGTGACTTTAGTAGAGGTGGAAGAAAACGGAATTGTAGATCCGAAGAAAATCGAGGAAGCGATTACGGAAAAGACAGCCTTGGTAACAGTAATGTTTGCTAATAATGAAATTGGTACAATTCAGCCAATTAAAGAAATCGGTAAAATTTGTAAGGAAAAGCAGGTACTGTTTCACACAGATGCGGTGCAGGCGGTAGGGCATGTTCCGGTAAATGTGAAAGAACTGGGCGTAGATTTGTTATCGCTTTCCGCACATAAATTCCATGGACCGAAAGGAATCGGTGTTTTATATGCCAGCAAGAAAGTGCCACTGACAAACATTATTGAAGGGGGCGCACAGGAACGTGGAAAACGTGCCGGAACGGAAAATCTGGCAGGAATTGTTTCTATGGCAACGGCTTTGAAAGAATCCGTAAATAATATAGAAGATAAAATTAAAAAGACGGAAGAAAGAAGAAAGCAGATTATTGAAGGATTATCACAAATTTCTCATTCAATTTTGAATGGTGATGCAAATAAAAGATTGCCGGGAAATGTGAATTTCTGTTTTGAAGGAATTGAGGGAGAGTCTTTACTTCTGTTATTAGATAGCAAAGGTGTGGCAGCGTCTTCAGGTTCAGCCTGTACATCAGGATCCCTGGATCCGAGTCATGTCCTGTTGGCTATAGGAAGACCTCATGAGATTGCACACGGTTCATTAAGACTTTCCTTTGATGAAACATTAACGGAAGAAGAAGTAAAACATATTATTCAGTCAACAAAAGAAGTGGTGGAATACTTAAGAAGTATTTCTCCGGTTTGGGATGAATTAGAGAGAGGAGAAATCAATCATGTTATATAGTGAAAAGGTAATGGATCATTTTATGAATCCAAGAAATGTTGGAGAAATTGAAGACGCTGACGGAATCGGTGAAGTTGGAAACGCTAAATGTGGTGACATTATGAAAATGTACCTGAAAATTGATAATCAGGTTATTACAGATGTGAAGTTTAAGACTTTTGGATGCGGGTCTGCCATTGCCAGCAGTTCCATGGCAACGGAACTCATTAAAGGAAAGACCGTAGATGAAGCCTTGGAATTAACCAATAAGGCGGTAACAGAAGCATTGGATGGCTTGCCGGCACACAAAATTCATTGCTCGGTACTGGCGGAAGAAGCCATTAAGGCTGCGCTTGATGATTTTTATAAAAAATATCCGGAAGGAAAATAGCATCGCTGAAACCGCTACGCTTGTTTCGGGATGATGTAAACAAGAAACGGGACCTCTGAAAAGAGATCCCGTTTTATAGTTAGTCATTAACAAATAAATGTTCTCGATTTTTGAAATATGGAATATTAACACAGATTAAGATAATTAATCCGATGACATTTCCGAATAATTGAGAGGCGCCTGCAATTTGTTCCGGTTCATGGAAAATTGACAGAAGTCCGATGAGGTAGAATAAAACCGCACCAAGAGTGGCACCTAAAAATGCAAAATATAATTTTGGACCTAAGTTGCTGTATTTTGCAAGCTTTTGTCTGGCAATAAAACCAAGAACGGCTATCCCGATTAAAAGAAAACCATATACTTTATCAATTGTTTCTAATGATGGGTACATGTTGTAGACTATATTCTTGCCTCCGGTCATTTCTGCTTCATAAGCGGCACCGGTAATTGTTGTATATGCATTGAGTAAATCAATCAATGGAGCAAGAATCAACTGAACGTAAATGATAAACTTATACCATTTCATTGTAGGTTGCATAGGTGTGTTGTCTCCTTTCTATTCCTTCCCAGTCTTCATAGACAAATCGAAAAGAATGTATAAAAAAATCAAGTTTATTATAAGAAAAAATGTCGAAGAAAGCAATATCGAAAAAAATAAAACAATTTTTAGAGTGAAAATGTGAACGGTAACACGCAAAAAACGATTCAAACTAGTCAGATATACCAAAAAGAGTTTAACGTTTTACTCGAAAACGCCAAAAATGCGAAAAACGAATAAAAACACTTTTATTTTATAGAAAAACAAAGGGCAGAAAATTATAATTGTAACGGAGAGAAAACATACGAAGGAGTACAGAAATGAGAAAACAGAACAGGTTCAAGAAAAAGATGACAGCCTTGTTGCTGTCTGTTTGTTTGATGGTTCCGCAGACCGGGGCATTGCGGATTCAAGCAGCAGATGGAAGCAACATTGGGAATCCAAATTATCGGGTTCAAATGAATATGGCAGGAACAGATGCTTTTGTCTATGCGTATAACGTATTGGACTATGGAGCAGATAATACGGGAAATCAGGATAACACTGCCTTATTTCAGAGTCTGATTGACAAAACCGCAGACTTGGGAGGAGGAATCGTTTATATTCCATCCGGACGTTACAAGGTAACAGGTTCCTTGAGAATTAAGAAAGGAGTTACTTTGCGCGGGGACTGGAAAAAGCCTACTGCAGGAAATTCCTTACAGTCGGGAACAATCTTGATGGCATATGTGGGGAGAAATCAAGGGGAGTCTTCCACACCGTTTATGGAAACGGAAGTGGAAGTAGGTGTTATGGATATGACCATTTGGTATCCGGAACAAAATCCCAATGACATTGTTCCATATTCCCCAACGATTCGCTTAGGTTGCAATTGGTATTTCGGTAACGAATACGCCAATATCAAAAACGTAACTTTTGTGAATTCCTATATTGGCATCTGGTGGAACCAGAGTAACGGCGGAGCATCACCGGTAATTAATGGTGTTTATGGAACTCCGTTGAAGAAAGGAATTGAGATTGATTGTATTGCTGATGTAGGGCGTATTGATAACGTCAATTTTTCGCCAAACTATTGGATTGGTTCTGGTTTTGCAAATGCGCCAACCAAGGACGGAGGCTTTAAAAATTGGTTGTACAATAACGGTATCGGAATCGTTATGAGACGTAATGACTGGTCCTATGCATGTTATATCAATGTAGATGGCTATCATGTCGGATATAATACAAAATATTCCACGGAAGGAAATGGTTCTACGCCAAATGGACATCATTACAAATTCAACTTAAAGAACTGTAAAACAGGTATTTTATTTGAAACTTCCAATTACGTTGGAATTCTGTTTGATGAAATCAAGACTTACAATTGTGAAACAGGGGTACAGATGAATGGTGGAACAACAGATACGGTTCAGTTCTCAAAGAGTACATTCACCGATAGCAAATATGCAATCAATATGGATAAAGCTTCTTCAACGAAGTTTTTATTGTACGATTCAACGGTGGAAAAAGGGGTTGTAAATATTGATGGAGGAACCTTAATGTCTACGGGTTCTACCTTTAAGAACAAAGCACCTCAAATTGTCATCGGAAGTCTGGGAAGGGTATCCCTTCTGAACAATACATTTACTAATGGAAAAGAAATATTAAATAATTCCATTTATCAGTCTGCATTGGATAATCAGGCAGCTGAAATCACACCGGTGCCGGAATTTGATGATACAAAATCGCAGTTCCAGAGTCATATGCCGAAGAAGAGAGAGTTATTTGTTGTAACGAAAGCTCCGTATCATGCGAACAATAGTGCACAGCATGGAGGGGGGAGTGATTGTACCAATGCAATTCAGAGTGCGTTAAATGATGCAGCTTCCAATGGAGGTGGAATTGTATTTTTACCATCCGGACATTATCGAATTAATGGTTCATTGACAATCCCTTCAAATGTTGAATTACGAGGAGCTACAGATGTGAGTTCAGTGCCACATGGATCTGGGGCAATTCTGGAAGCGTATGGATATAAAGGAAATCCTAATGGAGCCCCTTTGATTCGAATTTCCGCAAATTCCGGTGTTCGAGGAATCATTGTCAATTATCCGGAACAGATTTATCAGTTAGATGGTAACGGAGAGTTTCATCCAATTGATTATCCGGCAACCATGCAGGGAATGGGAGAAAATGTTTATGTAATTAATACTGGAATTCGTGCAGCAACATATGGCTTGGATTTGGATACGTATCGTTGTGATAATCATTACGTTGATTTTTTGGCGGGCCATGTGAATAAAATCTGCGTAAAAGTAGGAAACGGATCTCAAAATGGTGTAATTAATAATCTGATGTTTAACACATTGGTTTATGGATGTGGTAGAGAATATCCAAAGTTTGGAGGATTTCCAAACAGCCCGAATACACCGGCTGGGGAAAGTAACGCTCCGGTATATGACCAGCAATTAAAAGAATTGGAATTCCTGATTGTTGGAGATACTCAAAATGAGACCTTATACAACTGCTTCCCATATGGGGCATACATAGGAACCAAATTAATTAATGAAGGAAATGGTGGACCACAGCATTTGAAATCCATGGGACTTGGAATTGATGGTTCCAGAAAAGCAGTATATTTTGGCAGTGGTCTGACGGGACAGATGGACTTCATTGACAACCAGATTGTTTCCTTGAATAATGACCAGCCAATTACAAGATATTTTGTAGCAGAGGGCAATTCCTCTTTCAATGTAAACTTTTTCAATACAGACCTTTGGGGATTTCCTGAAAAGGCGGTAGTGATGAAGGGACAAAGCGGTTCGCTGAATCTGTACACTGCAAATTTCCAGCAGAGAGGATATAATGGTGCATTAACGGTTGAAAACGGAAGTCGTCTTCAAGTAGTTTCTTCAGCATTTAATACCAACAATGCACAGTTTTCAACAGGAAGCAATCATATTTCGGTACTAAATACCGTAGCAGATTATTCTTCAGGAGAGGCAAATTCTTTTGCACAGAACAAGGCGAATTTCTCTACAGCAGTTGTAATTGACGGAAACAGTGAGGCAATGAGAAAAATCGACAGAAGCGGATGGGTAGCATCTTCCAATGTGAATAATTATATGGCGGCCCAGTCTCTGGATGGAGATTTAAGCACGCAGTGGAATTCCAGCTGGCAGGCACCGGGACAATGGTATCAGGTAGATATGGGAAAAGTTCAAAACTTTGATACGATTGTCACGACTTTAGGAAATACCAATGATTCTCCGGGAGATTATAAGGTGTTATTGTCTAACGATGGCAACAATTGGAGAGAAGTAGCTTCCGGTCAGAATCAGAACATTTATGAAGTAGGCGACCAGAGTGCAAGATATGTAAGAATTGAACAGAACAGTAGTGCAGGAAAGTTCTGGGCAATCTATGAATTTTATGTATTAAAGAGTGCAAAATATGATGTTGGCTCCGGGGAAATTATTGGACCGGGAGAAGAAGAAACAACTGAGCCGGTGACGGAACAGCCAACCGAGCAACCGACGGAACAGCCAACCGAACAACCGACGGAACAGCCAACAGAACAACCAACGGATCCAACTACTTTAGGAGGAACTGTTTATACGGCAAACCAGGCGTCCGTTGAAGTGGCAGACATTTATGACAATGGAAACGCATATGGCGGAAAGAATATTGGAAATATGCACTTGGAAGAAGCTTCCTTTACCTTTAGTGAAATTGATGGCGGAGAATATGGAGCCCGTGCCAATGTTCTGGTACATTATGCAACCAATGATGCAACAGCAAGATTACAGCTCAGTGTCAACAATCAATCTGCAGGAACTGTTGATTTTGTATCCACCGGTGGCTGGGATCAATATGAGGGAACTGCTTCTACGGAAATTAAATTAAACGCCGGTTCCAATAACCGGTTAACCTTTACCCATGATTTCGGGGGCGTCAACATTGATTATATCGTGGTGATTTTACAGGATGCCAATCTGGCAAAAGGAAAGCAGGTAGAAGTCTCCGGTACGGAAAATGCTGTCATGGTGGCGGAAAATGCTGTTGATGGTAATATGGATACGAGATGGAGTTCTGACTATTCCGATGAGGCGTGGATTGTGGTTGATTTGAAACAGAATTATGATATCGGAAAAGTTGTCATTAATTGGGAAGCAGCATTTGGCGAGGACTATGAAATTCAGAGTTCCACTGATGGAAAGAATTGGAAGACCGTAAAGCGAATGGAAAATCAGGATGGAGGAACTGACGTAATTTCATTCCCGGAAATCAATGCACGTTATCTGAAAATGCAGGGAATTAAGAGAGCGTTGCCTTATGGATATTCCATTTGGGAACTGGCAGTTTATGAAGCAGAGGATGATGCAATACAGGTTAGTGACCAGGTACAAATTGAAGGATATCAGATCAGTCATACGCTGAAAGGAATCAGAGTCCTTTCCTCTGTAGAGCAGAAAATTGGAGGAAAGAAAGTAGTACGTTCCGGAAATATTTTCGGACTGGTAGCCGGTGGCATTACTGATGATGACTTGGTACTCAACCAGACGAATTCATATGTAGCAAGTTTTGAGTATAACGGACAAAGTGTTTTAACAAAGCATAGTGGAATGTCAGAAACAGCAACGTACCATGCAATGACTATGATACATAATGGAAGCAGCGCCAAGGCGTTAAATGCGGAATACGCAGTAAGAAGCTACGCTGTTTTAGAAGATGGAAGCGTGGTATACAGTACGGTAAAACATTATTCTATTTTCAGAGTGGCAAAGGTATTGTATGATAATAATCAGATGAACAATTACGCAGGACATGAGTACTTGTATCAGGAAATATTAAAAGTTGTTCAACCGGATTATGAGGAAGTTGATTATAACTGGAGTCATAGCATTGTCAAATAATAAAAAATCAGGAAAGAGACGAAAAAAAAGTCTCTTTCTTTTTTTTGCAATAATTATTTACACTTGTAAGGCAAATGTGATACAATAATGAGTAAGAACAGGGAGTTAGAAAAAAGTGAAAGGAGTAAGTTATGGCAAATGCGAATATTACAAAAAAGGCTTTAGCACAAAGTCTTAAAAATTTAGGTGCGAAGAAAATATTAGATAAGATTACCGTTGCAGATATTACAGATGATTGTGGTGTAAATCGCCAGACTTTTTACTATCACTTTACAGATAAGTATGAGTTGTTGGCATGGATTTATACCCAGGACTTATTTATTCCATTAACTGCTGATTTAAGTTTTGATAATTGGCCTGAAAAAATACTTGAATTATTGAAGTATATGAAATCAGAAAAGAAATTTATTATTAATACAATCAAATCTTCCAATAACTTCTTTGCAGAGTATTTGGAAAAAGTATTAATAGAATTGTTTAATAAGGCCATTGCTGATTTTGATTTATATAATAATTTAGATGACGAATCCAGAAGCGTATATGCAAGATTCTTCACATATGGCTTATGTGGAGTAATTGTGGATTGGGCGATGGAAGGTATGAAGCAGGACGAACAGGAACTGGCTAAAACAATGGAAACCATTGCAAAGAATACCGAACGGATGGGACACGAATTTTATATTTATCATAAACAGAGAGAGCAGAGATAAAGAAATATTTGATAAGGTAGAAAGAATCCTCACATTGATGAATTGCGATGTGAGGATTTCTTTTTACAAATATATACACTTGTCATAAAAAACGAACGTTGTATAAAAAGTGTCTAGTGTTTTTTCAAAATGCCCTCGTATACTTTAGGTTAAGAGGAAGTATCAATGAGTAGGAGGAATGCATCATGAAAAAATATTGGAAAAAAGTTATTAGTATAGTGCTGGTATTCAGCTTAAGTGTATGGGGAGTTTCCGGTTACACGAAGAAAATGAAACCGACAAAAGCCGTAAAGGCGGAAGAACAGGTAAATGATATTTCCGATGAAAATCTGGAAGCGGTGCTGGAAAGCAAAATTGCTTCGGCATCAGAGGGAGAAAAACAGGAGACAGTATATGTTGAAATGACGGCAGATGGGGAAATTTCAAAAACCATCGTAAGTAATCTGTTGAAAAATCCGGGAGAAGGAAATATTGAGGATTATTCAGAATTAGATGACATTGAAAACTTAAGTGGAGAGGAAAAATTCACCAAAACAAAAGAAGGAAAAATGATTTGGGAAAATAAAGGCAGAGACATTACCTATCAGGGAACGACTACAAAGGCACTGCCGGTACAGGTGAAAATTCAATACTTCCTGGATGGAAAGGAAATGACCGCAAAGGAAATTGCAGGAAAAAGCGGAAAAGTCAAAATTGTTTATACGTATATCAATAAGTCCAAGGAACAGCAGGGAAAGTATATTCCATTTTTAATGCTTTCCGGAATGATTCTGGAAGATAATTTCTCTAATGTCACAGTAGATAATGGAAAAGTAATTGCACAGGAAGGTAAAAACATTGTCGTAGGTTATGGAATTCCGGGATTAAAAGATTATCTTATCAAAAAGGTGGAAGGAGCAGACCGATTTCTGAAGAACATTGAGTTGCCGGAAGCAGTTACAATTACTGCAGATGT
>JAILRZ010000180.1 GCA_024697845.1 Eubacterium sp.
CAATTTCATAAATGTTTCTCTCCTTTGAAATAAATTTCCCGTTTCAACTCTCCGGATTTTATTATAGGTGCGCATTTTTTGTTTTTCCATAGTAGAAAAGTATTTTTATTGTTTTTTTTAATTTTTGGCGTTTTCTTGTAATCGTTCATTGTTTTTTGTGCATTTCTCACAATTTTGAAACGTTTTTTGGTGCATTTTTTAAAATGTTACCGCTAAAATAATTTTTATTATTTCAAAAATGTTTTTGGAAACGTTTCATTTCTTGTCTATTCTTGTTCGCAACATCAAATCCAAGCAATTCCTCTCAAAAAAAAGAAACTCCAGGTTTTATAAACCCAGAGTTTCTTTTTTGTCATTCCTTTATAATTGTCTAGTTATCCTTATTGAAAAGGAATCACTTCATAATTTGAATCCACTTTCTTTAAGTAATTTTCATATAAAGCATTATGTTCCTCTTCATTTTTCATTTTCTTATTTTTATACAAATAATCCATTACATTGAAAATCTTATAGGTTACAACATCACTATATACATACGTGTCATCAGACAGTTTTGCATAAGCTCTTACATACCAATCCGTTGTCAGTTCTTTTGCAGATGCAGTTGCAAACTTCAATGTCATCAAATAACTTGTTCCTGTTGTCAAAACCTGTGAATAATTCTTTGAAGCAGGTCCATATTCATTTGCCGAATAGCTTGCTACATATTCAGAAGTGCTTCCAATATACATATCCGTCTGTTGTGCATATCCACCTACTCCGTAAATCAATCCTCTATCAACAACTTCTTTTCCGTCGATTGTATCTGTTACAGTATAAACCGTTCTCATTCCGCCTGCTTCATTATTAAGTAGATATCCATTGATTTCAATTCCTTCTGCAGGCTTTACCCATTCATCAAAGTTAGAACTTGTATCAATTGTTCCAGCATAACTCCATACATCTGTTTTTGTTTTATCTAAGTGCAATACCGGTCGAATGCCAAAATTTGTTGCAATTACAGGTGCGTCACCACCTCCACCTGCTGGTGTCAAAAATGCCGCCTTATTTTTATCACTCGGGTCCATTGCCCCGCTACGTAACCAATAGTAGGTATTCATCTCAAAATCCTCTCCTAAATTAGTTACAGCATAACCGCCTTTTTCAATAACATAAGGCGTAACTTTTCCCATACGGTTCAAATCCATGTTCATAAGATTATCACTAAATCCGTAAGCAGCATTTACACAGTCCTGTGTATCCATTAAATATATTTTATCTGTAGTATCATTTCCATAAACTACCTGTGTCATTGCATGAGGATTAGACTTGACCAATGTATTTTTAATGGCATCCTTCTCTTCAGCATTGAATGCCGCATCATAAAAATCAGTATTTAACCAGTTTCTCAGGCTACTGGTTTCCCATGTTGTATCACCATCTGTGCTATTAAAATAACCACAGTCTAATACCCGATTTGCAAGAAGGTACATATCATCATCTGTAACTGAAAGCACACGCCACAGAATTGGTTCCTTTTCCGTACTATTGTTAATATAATAATTTCCAAAATAAACACAATCCCATGTACTAATGCCATTTTCAATACGTGGATTAGAAACTTCTGGTTCTTCAGCCTTCACAACTACGTTATTTCCAAATGTAGCTAATGAACCCATTAATACTACACTCACTCCCAATGAGATAACGTTTCTAAAAATCTTTCTCATATGCGTTTTCCTTTCTCTTCCAAGATTACTTGTTCATCCTTATTCTACTCCATTACATTTGTATATTCAAGAAAAACTCATTCATTGACACTCATTGTTTTTTGGTGTATAACAGAAAAAGTTTTTATTATTATGAAAAGAGGGAAAAATATGTCTGAACAAAAGATGCTAGTGCTGGACATTGACGGCACGCTAACCAATAGTAAAAAAGAAATTACTCCAGCCACCAAAAAAGCCATTCGTAAAATTCAAGAAGATGGTCATGTAGTTGTTATTGCTTCCGGAAGACCAACTCCCGGAACTGCCAAGGTTGCAAATGAACTTCAATTAGATAAGACCGGCGGATTTGTTTTGTCCTATAACGGCGCAAGAATTACCGACTGGAAAACAAAAGAAATTATTTATCAGAATACTTTAGACGCACAAGTTCCTTCTACATTATATGAATATGCATCGGTAAATAATTTGGGATTGGTTACCTATCAGGAGCAAAATGTTGTAACCGGCACAAGACATGATGATTATATGGAAATGGAAGCCCGTATTAATGAAATCCCAATTGTGGATGTTGATAATTTTTCAGAATTCGTGGACTTTGATGTCAACAAGTGTTTACTGACTGCACCTGTAGATGTGGCAAAGGAACACGAAGATGCTATTGCTGATATGTTACCGAATGCCAATGTATGTCGTTCGGAACCCTTCTTTATAGAAGTAATGCCTCAAGGCGTAGATAAGGCTGCCTCTTTGGACCGGCTTGTTCAAATTCTGAATATGAAACAGGAAAACACCATCTGCTGCGGCGACGGCTTCAATGATCTCTCTATGATTCAATATGCCGGCGTTGGCGTTGCCATGGAAAACGCTCAAGAGGAAGTAAAATCAAAAGCCGACTTTATTACAAAATCCAATGACGAGGATGGAATCGTCCATGTAATTGATACATTCTTTTAAGAAAAATCCCGAAGCCAAAACGGGATTTTATAATATTTATTTTAAAATAACAGTTCTTGCTTCATAATTCAATGGATTCCTACTCTTATAGTCAAATAGGATTGCCACAGGTTCTTCTAATCCGCCCTCTTCACTAATCTTTTCCGGCGACCATACCGGATAGTTGAACAGTTCTAAGTGGGTCATTTTCCAAAGTTGTTTCCAATGGTATTCCTGATAGTCCGGCAAATAGAATCGTTGTTTTTCTTCCTGCTGATAAAAAGCACTGGCAAAACTCCGATACGCTTCTGTTGTTAAATCCTTGCAGAAATCCGGGCGACTTTTCACATTTTCCCGCAAGTACAAGTCATATGTTAACAATTCCTTATAAACCTCTGCATTACTCTGATCAAATTCCAAGGCAAACTGAAGGAGAACCTGATAACGATATGCACGAGCAGGACTTTTCAGGAAAAACCCCTGCTGCTCATAATACTTTGCTAACTGTTCAAACATTGCAAATGGTGATTCAAAAGCACGCTCTAAAAATGGAAGAACATGACTATACTGATTACTGTTGTAATACAATTCCACCATTTCCTCAATTTTCTTCAGAAACAAAACATCATCATAAGACAACCATTTCGTATAAAGAACTTCATAGGGCGGCAATTCCCCATAACAGATTCCAAATTCTTCTGCACGTTGTTCCATTTCAGAGCCTTTCAGCACTTTCAAAAAACCTAATTGCAATTGATCCGGTTTCATAGCGTAAACCCGATTAAAGGATTTGCCGAAACTTTCATAATCTTCATAAGGAAGTCCTGCAATCAAATCCAGATGCTGATGAATATTGTTCCCTTTCCTAATTGCAGCTACAATCCGCTCCAGGCGTTCTACATTCATCACCCGATTAATTGCTTTGATTGTCTGTTCATTGGTAGACTGCACGCCAATCTCCAACTGTGCCAGCCCCGGTCGAAATCGATTTAACAACTCAATTTCTTCTTCTCGCAAAATATCTGCAGAAATTTCAAAATGAAAATTGGTCACACCGTTATCATGTTCCAGAATGTACTTCCATATTTCCATGGCATGATGATGGTCACAATTGAAGGTTCGGTCCACAAATTTCACCTGCTTTACCTGATGATCCAGGAAAAACTGTAACTCTTTTTTTACAACATCAAGATTTCTCAGGCGAACTTTTTTATCGATTGATGACAGACAATAACTGCATCGATATGGACACCCTCTGCTACTTTCATAATATATGATTTTATTTTCAAAAGGCGCCAGGTTTTGGTATAGAAAAGGAACTTCCGT
This sequence comes from Eubacterium sp., assembly GCA_024697845.1. Lineage (GTDB taxonomy): Bacteria > Bacillota > Clostridia > Lachnospirales > Lachnospiraceae > Eubacterium_G. The sequence continues at coordinate 3,969 of JAILRZ010000180.1, forward strand.
TAAATCCGTCAATTCTCTGGGCTTTGTATACCCGGAAGGAAGACAAAGTCCTGCCACCTCAGCAATCCTGTTCTTATAGTCTGTGCCTTCCCCGTTTACATAACATTGTAACAGTTCTTTGAAGGTCTTCTCTCCTTCTCCCACAATCACTCCGGAAAGTTGTGGATAATCCTGTAAAATATTTTCCGCATCAAATGTGACTTCGGGACCACCCAGCCATATTTCTGTTTCCGGCAAAACCTTTGGCAATTCCATCAGCAGTTCCTGAATCAACTTCCAGTTCCATATATAACAAGAAAAGCCAAGAACCCTTGGCTTTTTTTGATAAATATCCGCTAAGATATCCTGAATCTGCTGATTAATTGTATATTCTGCTAATTCTACAAATTTCTCCAACTCTTTTCCGACATAAGCTCTCAAGCTGTAAATTGCAGGATTGGAATGAATGTATTTCGCATTAATCGCTACCAGCAAAAATTTCATATTTTTCTGTTCCTCTCTGCAAGCATATTATTTTTTCTTTTTCAGTTTTTTCACTTCTTTATCAAAGTTCACATCACTGAAAATAGCTACCCAATAAGATTTTCCATCCTTCGTCACATAATTAGCAATTGCTCCGGATTTACGTTTCTTATCCATAAAGTTCTTGCGATGTCCTTTACTATGTTTCCAGATATCCATTGCTTCTTTGTAATCTTTTCCACCAAACTGAATGTTTTCAGCTCCAATCAAAAGCACTCCGTAGTTCACACCTTTTTTCTTTATATATGTATATCGATCCTTAATTCCATATTTTTTCTTCAGGAATTTCTTTGATTCTTTTTTGTATTTATTGTGGCTGAAATCCTTTGGTAACTGTTTTACACGGATTTTACACAACTCATAAAGACCTTCTGACCATTTAATCTTTGATGCTTTTCCTTTTTTACGAAGTTTGTTCTGCAATTCAAAAGCCATCTCAGCACTTCCACGATCTGTATAGCCCTTGGCAACTGCACCGTTTGCATCTAAAGGACAAACCGCATTGCTTGCTTTGCATACAACCACCTTGGAGTACTTGCCATATTTTTTCTTCTTTGAACCTGTATAAGCTCTCACCTTGATTTTCTGCTGGGATAATGCCATGAAATTTGTCACTACATAACCGGTCTCTTTCGTTGTGCCGATGCTTCTCCATTTCTTAGAAGCTACTCCATAAGAATAAATCTCATATCCTGCACATCCTTCTACCGCATTCCAGGAAAGCTGGAAACCTGTAATAACCTGAGCTCCATCCACTTCAACCTGCTGATTCTCTACTGCAACTCCCTGAACTTTTGCCAAAGCCTTTGCCTGAACATCAGCAGAATTTGTTGCTACACCAAACAGGCACACAAAACACATTGTTACAATTAATTTGATACTGAAATAACTTTTTATTCTTTCCATAAGCATCAATCTCCTTTCCTATTTAATTTCCATAAAAATCATATTTTCATTTATTTCGTTCTTCTAAATTGGTACTTACAGTATACCACTATTCTTTTAATTCCCAAACCTTTTTTATAAAAAAAGACTGTAAAAACCTTTCCAAATAAAAAACAACAACTATTAAAGATCAATACAAAGAAACAGACTAACATTGGCTATTGCCAATGCGGTCTGCGAAATTCCTTTGCACTATTTTCAGCAAATTTTATTTTCAAAGCATAACTTGTAGTACTTGGAAAACTATCGGAATAATATCTCCCTAATGAGCCACATTTATTCACTTTTACTCCTTTTTTAAGAAAAGTTTGTATTCAATATTCTTTCTTAAATCATACATTTTTTTCATTTCTCCATCCAGACTCATCGTACCATACAATTTCCCCTTTTGGTCTACTGCAATCAGATAGTTTGAGGCAGCTATAGTGTTCCGACAGGAATAAAGCCACTGATAGTAATTGGATATTTTGATATCCATATGATTTAATAAATAAGCACTCAACAAATCCGGTCCCAAATAATGAAGTTCTTCCGAATCCTTTTTTATCTTGAAGTTTGATATTACAAGACTCTGGGTATTATATTTTCTAAATTCGTTCAGTTTTTCGTCCTCAGTATTAAAAAACTTCAGTTTATCTAAAGCATTTACCTTTCCTGCATAGAGGTACGGCAAATGATCCCCAAAAAATACGACAATTGTCGGTTCATCCATTGTTTTAATATAATCCACCAATCTTCCTAACTGTTTGTCTGCATCATAGAGCCCCTGCGCATAGGACGTCAGTGTATCATTCAAATCCTTTGACAAATCACTCTTTGTCACCCAAACATCATAATCAGCGTATTTATCAATTGGATATGGCATATGAGACTGTGTTGTCAATGTCATATGAAATAATCGCTCATCCTTTTTCTTGTGTTCCAAACCACTAATGATTTTATCGGTAAAGAACTCATCTGACAAATATTCTCCTCGTTTGTCCTTTTCCTCTGCTTCAGTAATATATTCAGTTTCATCTACCCCCATATGCTCGTAAACATTTCCACAATTATATAATACTGAAGAAAAACCTGAAGTAATTTTTGTTTTATATCCATTCTTTTTCAATTCCTGAATTATTGTCGGTCTATGATAATAGGAGTCATCCCGATACAATTGCATATATGGGATATAACCATAGTTAAAATACATCATATTGGAACCTGTCAAAAATTCATACTCGATGTTTGCAGACATTCCCCCATAAGACGGGCTAATCATATTGAAAAATAACCCTTCTTCTTTTAATCGGTTATAATTCGGTGTAACCTTCTGATTAAAAGTTACCTCATCTAACTGGTCAATATCCCAAAATGACTCCGAAAAGACAACAATAATATTTGGCTTTCCCAACGTTTTCTCAACATTACACTCCGCATTATCCAATGTTTTTGTTACGACCTTTTCATCATAATCATCCGGTTCCCAAATTCGGTCTTCCAACAGATTTCCATAGATTCCACCTACCAGACCAAAATGCGTATAATAATGTGACATTGTTATAAAATAAGCTTCTTTTTTTGTTCTTTGGTCAATATCATAGACATTTCTAAGAACAAATTTATTAATTGGTTTAATTGGTGCTACCAAAAGTACCATTAAGATACAAGGAATTATAATCGCCCCCACTCGCATCTTATTCGAAAGCTGAGTGTCTTCCCATACTCCTCTCCCCCAAAAAACAAACACCAAAATTAATACAGTTTCAACCAATAAAGGCACAATATGCAGAAGAATGGTTTTCCATAGTTCACCTTCTACCAATCCAACAATTTCTCCTGCATTATTCCAATGCAGCAAATCAGAAAAAGCAACCGGTTCCCCCATAAATGCAAATTTAATCTGATTTCCCCATCCTAATATTGCGGCCAAAACGCCCAATACAACGAAGGCTCGTTTTCCCTTTTTCAAAATACCTATTAAAAGAATTTCAATCAGCAAAACCAGGAATATCTGAAATGCAAAAGCTTTTTTACTTCCATACAAAGTCCAAATTTGATAATTAGGTCCTGTAAAAAACAAAGTTAGCATCAACACAATATATACAGGAATTAAAATTATCACC
>JAILRZ010000191.1 GCA_024697845.1 Eubacterium sp.
TATAGCCTTCTTTATTGGCTTGTTTCCTTTTGATTATAAACCAACAATATGGAAAATCTTGATAGAAGGCATTTTGTACTATATCGGTGTGGGGATTGTTGAAGAATTTTATGTTAGAGGATTGTTTCTGAATATTGTTGAGGCATTTGCGGACAAAAAGAAGCATAAGACTGAAATAGCAATTATTGTTTCATCAGTAGTTTTTGGCTTAGGACATATTCCAGGTATGTTAGGCATGGGAGTATTGGTTATATTATTTAAAGTTATTTCCACCATTGGTATGGGATTATATTTTGGTACCATTTATAAAAAAACAGGTAATATCTGGGTCCCTATCATTTTGCATAGTTTTATTGATATATGCGCTTTGCCGTATTGTTTTACGCAGAATATGAGATATGAAACGGTATCGTTGATTATATTGGTAATTACATACGTCGCATTGGCTATTTGCTCAATTCTTCTATGGAAAAATAGGAATTATGATTGGAGATAGAATTGATAATGATATTATTCCAGACAAAAAGTGGGAATGAAAACAATATGGATTAAACAAGGATTTTCCTCATATCAAAGTCCTAAAAATGAAGAAGAACAGCCAGATTATATTATTGCTAGTCTTTCAGAGTTAAAACAATTTTTTTAATGTGAATAAAAATAATCAAGAGTATGTAAATAAAGGAGGCATTTTTATAATGAATTATAATTCATTGATACCAGAATTGACAGTATTAGATATTAAAGTGACTAAAGATTTTTATGTAAATATTCTAGGTTTTAAGATTGAATATGAAAGACCTGAAAATAACTTTGCATTTCTTTCGTTGGAAGGAAATCAGATAATGTTTGATCAGGAAAATGGAAATTGGGATGTTGGTGTACTTGAATATCCTTTTGGACGAGGTGTGAATTTTGAAATGACAGTATCTGATGTTGATAAGTTGTATGCTAAGATTATTGATAAAGGGGTAATACCTTTTCAAACTATAAAAGAGAGCAGTTATAGAAGTAATGATAAATATATAGTGCAGAAAGAATTTTTAGTACAGGATCCAGATGGATATCTATTGAGATTTACAGATTAGAATACTGTATCGCAAGATACGAATTTGTGTATACAAATGCATTCTTGTTAGGATAATCCTAAAACCTTATTCCTAAATTAAAAAGACGGAGGTTGAAAATGAAAAAGAAATATTATATGACATTTATATTTGTTGTTATGTTTTGCATTTGTAATATGCATATAGCAGTTGGTGCAACTTCATATTTTGAAACAAAAAAAGATGGAAGGGACATTATTCTTACTAAATATACAGGAAATAGTTCTACGGTATATGTACCACAAAATGTAACTATTATTAATGGAGCTTTTTGCAATAATAAACATATTAAAAAAATTATTTTAGGTAGGAATGTTAAAAATATCTATGATGGTAGTTTTAATAATCTGAAAAATTTAAAATCAGTAGTATTGTCAAAAAATCTTAAATTAATTGAAAAGGGAGCATTTAAAAAATGTCCTAAAGTCAAAAAAATAGTTATTCCTAAAAGGTGTGAGAGTATAGGAGATTGGGCATTTACAGGATGTACGAATTTGCAAACACTAAAGGTTGAAAAAGGCAGTAAATACTTTAAAATATTACAGGGCGCACTTTTTTCAAAGGATAAAAAAGAATTAATATGTTACCCTCGAAAAAACAAATCACGAAAAAGTTTTACAGTACCTAAAAGTGTAAAAGTTATTGCTAGTAATGCTTTTAAAAATAATTGCTATATTGAAAAGATAGTTGTAAAGGGCGATGCGTATGACGGTGGATACGACGATATAAAAGCTTTTACAGGAATGAAAAAATTGAAGACTGTTATTTTTAAAACAAAACAGGAAAGAGACAATATTTGCTTTAGAAAATGTAAGAAACTTAAAACAGTTAAGCTTAAAGAAGGAACACAAAAAATAGGAAAGAAACAATTTCAAGGCTGTGAAAATTTAGTAAATATAAACTTTCCAAAATCATTGAAAGTTATAGAAAAGAAAGCTTTTGAAGGTTGCAAGAAATTAAAATTACCTATTTTTGATGATAACATAAAAGTTAATTAATATAACGCGAAAAAATGATATGAAAATAACTTTGTAACATTTGTTGCAGAGTTATTTTTTTATAAAAAAATAAGCCTTCTAAAGGCTTATAGCAATTTAGTCAATATAAATATCTTTAAGGCAATCAATGACGATATCCAGCCCCT
>JAILRZ010000198.1 GCA_024697845.1 Eubacterium sp.
TCTTGAATCACCAGGATTAAATACCTTTAATGCAATATATCTTCCACTGTTACTTCCAACATCAAAAGATGATATTCCATCATTCTTATTGACCTGATAATCAACGGAAGTCCAGGTTTCTCCGTCATCTGAAGTAAGAAGTTCCCATTCAGACATATTTGGATAACCATATTCCGCGCTGGAAGTATTGTAAATGGTGTAAGTGTTGAAGGTCTTCTTGGAACCTAAATCAATCTTAATCCAATGCTTTGCACCTTCCAATGCAAAGCAGCCAAATCCATCTCCACCGGAGGTCGCACACCACTTTGTGGAAAGATTGTTATCAAATAACTTTTCACCACTTTCGTTTGCATTTGTAAAGCCGGATACGCTAACCAACTGTGCTCCGGAAAGCAAATTATTTCCGGAAGTCACGTTACCGATTTGTGTTCCGGTCTTGTTTCCGTGAGTCTTTCCTTTAACACTTGGATAATTTGGATTTGGCACTCCCGGGATATCTTCTGTCATCCAATTATCACCGTAAACATCAAATCCGGTAAATGCCCATGTTCCGTTTTGTAATTCCTGAACATAATGCTTTCTCAAATCTTCAAAGCAATCATATCCGGTAATACGTTTTACAACATTATTGATTGGTGATCCAACAGTGTATGGATTATCACTGTATTCGGAACCGGTGTTGTTTTCCTTAATGACTTTATTGACACTGTCAATCAATCCTAATGTCTTATTTCCGTTGGCATCTCTGGTTGTCGGGTAACGATAATCCATATAAGCAAAGAACCATTTGTTATTTCCATATGGCTGGTATCCCCAATCCTGAAGTCCTGTATCTGATGCCTGGTATACCTGTACATAATTTGGATTTGACCAATGGAAATATCGGAAACCACCGTAGTTTGCCATATTTTCAGTCCACCAATACAAGTCTCCTCCATAATTCAATTTTCCACCATACTGCTGTACGGAATGGGTAATTTCATGAGAGAAAAATCCAATGTCACTTGGATGACCATTGGCATATGTAGTCGATACACATACTGTAGTTCCCTGACAATACGCCACTCCATCATAATCCTTGTCTGCTCTAAAGGTAATGGTCTTTGGTTCTGTTCCGGTTCCCCAACGTTTATACAATCTCGGATAACTATTGTAGAACAGTTTCACCAGTTCTTTCACATAAGACTTGGACTGAATCATATCCCAGTCTCCTGTAAACATAATGTCGTACTCACTTGGGCTGATGGCACATCCATTCATAGAAATTTCTGACAACTGGAAACCAGTTCCATAGAGTTCGGAAATATCCATCTTGTAATAACTGAATGTTCCAACAGTATCTACAGTAAAGGTATATGGTGTATAGTTTTTGTCTTCCATATTGCTGTTTCTTACTGTATCAATCTTGGTCCAATTAGAACCATCCTTTGAACCGTATAAAGTCCATTTCTTTGGATTTCGATTATGATATTTTTCGTTATCATTCGCAGTTGTTAATGTATAGCTATAAAGCGTTGTTTCTCTGTTGGTCTTCCAGGCAATAGATCCTGTACCTGCATGAAACATTTTGGTAGCTGTTTTCCCATCAAACAGATTTTCTACCGGTTCATTTGTAACACCATTGATGGTATTGGCCGTCTTATAGACAGAATCGATATAATCGAGACTTCCTCCAACTTCCTTAGTTGCACCAGCTACATCTCCATACATATTCAGTTCCGCCATCTGAATTCCATACCAATTTGCGTTCGGGGAATTTTTTTCAATCTGAATCTGATAATACTGATACGGTTCCTGAATATCTGTTTCATAAGTATAAACGCCGAAGTTTACTGCCTGTGTTCCGTTTTCTTTTACAATATCAATCTGCGTCCATGTAGTTCCATCATTGGATCCATACAACTGCCATGCATATGGATTTCTTGTTGTATAGGTTGCGGAATCATCACCCGTTGTAATGGAATATCTTTTCACAACAACTGCTCTACTCATCTTCCATGCCATATGTACCGGGCAGGCGGAGCCTGAATAAAACTTCGTATTGTTTTTTCCATCAAACATATCTGCAATTTTGTGTCCTGAATCTCCGGTACTGGAGGAACTTGCATCATCTGCTCCCGCGTAATACGGAGTCAAATTAATATTTTTTGGAAGATTTTCCGTTGTAATTTCTTCCTCTGTGGTTGTTTCTTTGACCGTGGTCGGTTCCGGTGCCTTCGTGGTCGGTTCCGGTGCCTTTGTTGTCGGTTCCTGCGCCTTCGTGGTCGTTTCAATTGCAGGTCCTTCCATATATATTTCTGTGACCTGACCGTTACTTTCTTTTCCGTTCAATGTCGCAGTCACCTTAATCTGATGGTTTCCCTTGGTCAGATTATCCAATGGATACTGTCCACATGGAACCTGAGATAATTTCTTCTCGTTATCAACATAAACGTTATATTTCTGTCCGCACATCTGGCTTTCCGCATTTTGTCCCCAAACAACTGTAATAGAAGTTTCAGAAACTTTATTTACCACCATTCCGAATACTTCTACCATTTCCATTGGAGTTTCCGTGGTTGTTTCCACTTTCTCCGTCGTAGTTTCTATCGGATGATATGCAATCGACTGATATTCCGGTTTTGCAACTTTTAAAATCTGATTGTACAAATACTGATGTTCTTCTTCATTTCTCATAGAAGAATCCTGATATAACTGATCTGCAATATTATAAACAGAACGTTCCACAACATCTCCGTAAACCAAACTTCCATTTGACAATTTTGCATAAGCTCTTTCATAAATTATACTATTCATATAATCGGCTTTTGGGAGAATTCTCATATTCATAACATAAGATTTCTTTGAGCCCTTTGTGGATAGCATGCCGTTTTCAGTCGCCTTATAGGAATGTACAACAGAATTGGTACTCTGTAATACCATATCCTTTGCAGAAGCATAATCCTTTAACCCATAAATCAATCCGGCTTCTGTAACCTCCTGATTTGTTTCCACTGAATACACCGTTCGATGGGCATTCAGTCGTTTGTTAATCTGATATCCGTCAATCGATACCTTCACTTCATTGTCGGCAAGTACCTGAATGTCTTCCGGCAAAAAAGAAAAAACCATCGTAAGTGCCATAATTAATGACAATGGTTTTTTTACATACTTTGAATAAATCATCTTCTTTTCTCCTTCTTTCTTTTTGACCCATTTGGTTCTTATGATAGCATTCGTCTTTTTTCTCAACAAGAAACCATTTTTTATTCGGGTGTCGATGTTTTATTCTTTCCACTCTTTCCGGCCACTCCTGTATTTTAAATTGTTGTTTTTTATGATAAAATGGTGAATGCATTTCATAAATAAAATAATGCTAAAGGAGAATTTCAATGATTCTGTCATGTAATCATATCGTAAAATCATTCGGCACTGAGGAAATCTTATCCGATTATTCTTTCTTTATTAATGAAAAAGAAAAAGCTGCCATTGTTGGAAACAACGGTACCGGAAAATCAACTCTGATGAAAATTATTATGGACGAATTGTCCGCAGATTCCGGTACGGTCACCCTCAAAAAAGATGCCACCATCGGATATCTGGCCCAATATCAAAATCTCAACAGTTCCAAGTCCATTTATGAAGAAGTACGTTCCGTAAAACAGAATCTTCTTCAAATGGAGCAGCGACTAAAGGATTACGAAAAATCCATGGCTGTTCTGACCGGAGAGGAATTGGAAAAAGCAATGATTTCTTATACCAATCTGGAGCACAACTTTCAATTGCAAAACGGATATGCTTATCAAAGTGAGATTGACGGTGTTTTGAAAGGTCTTGGATTTACAGAAGAGGATTTTGACAAACCGGTGGGAACCCTATCCGGAGGGCAAAAAACCCGCGTGGCATTATGCAAATTAATCCTGGAAAAACCCGACGTTATTTTATTGGACGAACCGACCAACCATCTGGATCTAAATTCCATCAAATGGTTGGAAAACTATTTGTTGAATTATCCCGGGGCAGTTTTGATCATCGCCCATGACCGCTACTTCTTAGATCAGATTGTAACTAAAATCATCGAAATCGAGAACCATAAATGCCAGGTCTATAACGGAAATTACTCGCAATATGCTGTAAAGAAAAAAGAACTGCGTGAGGCACAGTTAAAGCTATACTTAAAACAGCAAAGCGAAATCAAGCACCAGGAAGAAGTCATTGCAAAGCTTCGTTCTTATAAACAGGAAAAGTTTTATAAACGGGCACAAAGCCGTGAGAAGGCTCTGGCTCAGATAGAATATGTTGATAAGCCGGAATCCATTGCCGATAATATGACCTTGCATCTTGTTCCGGATTGTGTCAGTGGAAAAGATGTTTTGGAAGTTTCCGGATTGTCCAAGGCTTTTGATGGGAAACAATTATTTGAGAATTTGAATTTTGACATTAAGCGTGGCGAACACGTTGCTTTAATTGGTGACAACGGAACCGGAAAAACCACGATTTTAAAAATTATAAATCAATTGGTTCCCGCCGATAACGGAACCGTATCCCTTGGAACCAATGTTCACATCGGATATTACGACCAGGAACATCATAACTTAAATGATTCCAATACACTTTTTGATGAAATCGCGGATGCTTATCCTTCACTGAATCACACAAAAATACGAAATACCCTGGCCGCATTTATGTTTACCGGCGATGATGTTTTTAAGATGATTGGTGATTTAAGCGGTGGCGAAAAAGGACGTGTTTCTCTTGCAAAGCTTATGCTTTCCGAGGCCAATCTGATTATTTTGGACGAACCGACCAACCACCTTGATATGGTTTCCAAAGAAATTTTGGAAAATGCCATCAATCAATATGAAGGGACGATTTTTTACGTTTCCCATGATCGTTATTTTATTAATCAGACCGCTTCGCGAATTTTGGAATTAACCAACCAGAAGTTAATCAATTATCTTGGCAATTACGACTACTACGAAGAAAAGCGTGAGGAACTAACTCAGACATTTGCTCCTCAGAAACAGGATGAAAAAAACACCTCTGCTCCTTCTTCTGCCAAGCAGGATTATTTAGAAAGGAAGGCTTTTGCCGCAAGGATACGAAAATTGAAGAATGATATTCAAAAGGTTGAAGAAGAAATCAAAAAATATGAAAACCGGTTGAACGAACTAGATACCTTATTGGAAGATCCGGCTGTTGCAACCAACTCAGCAAAATTAAATGAAATCTCCAAGGAACAGAATGAAATCAGCGAAAAACTAGATTCTCTTATGGAAGAATGGGAAATTCTTTCCGATGAATTGTTATCTTTGGAATAAACTTTTCTTTCTGAGAAATTCAGTCTCATTTCTTGCATTTTATATAGAGATTGATTAAAATATTTTTATGAATACATTAGCTTTTTTAAAGCGGAACGGAGACAGATATGGAGAATAAAAAAATCGTTGTTGCTTTGGGAAGAAATGCCTTTAGCGAGTCCTTTCCAAAACAGCAGAAAAGAGTATTACAGGCTGCAAAAGCAATTGCAGATTTAGTGGAAGCAAAATATGATGTGGTAATTACCCACAGCAATGGACCTCAGGTTGGTATGATTCAGACTGCCATGACAGAATATTCCAGATTGGATCCGGATCGTACCGTTGCTCCGATGAGCATCTGCGGTGCTATGAGTCAGGGGTATATTGGATTCGATTTACAGAATGCAATTCGCACAGAACTTTTAAGCCGTGGTATTTACAAACCGGTAAGCACAATTATTACTCAGGTTCGTGTAGATCCTTTTGATCGCGCTTTCAACAATCCTTCTAAAGTAATCGGAAGACTGATGACAAAGGAGGAAGCAGAAAATGAAAAGAAAAAAGGGAATTATGTTGAACATGAAGAAGACGAAGATGGTTACAGACGTATCATCGCCAGTCCAAAACCCGTTGATATTTATGAGATTGATGCCATTAAAACATTAATGGACGCCCATCAGTTAGTTATTGCTGCAGGCGGTGGCGGAATCCCTGTTTTGGAACAGCGTACCGGATTAAAAGGTGCCAGTGCTGTCATTGAAAAAGATTATACCGCTGCAAAACTGGCAGATATGTTAGATGCATCTACACTGATGATTTTAACATCCAGCGATTATCTGACCATTGAAGAAAACGGAGAAACAAAAGAATTAAAAGACTTAACTGCTGAGCAGGCACAGGAACTGATTCAGAAAGGATATTTTGATCCTACCACTTCCCTTCCAAAAATCGATGCCTCTCTTTCCTTTGTTCTTGCAGGTACCGGAAGAAAAGCAATTATTACCAATCTTGCCAAAGCAAAGGATGGAATTCGCGGCAAAGTCGGTACAACAATTCAATCATAATTTCGCATCAAAAAAAGAACTCACAAATGTGAGTTCTTTTTATTGCAACTATTTCCAAGAAAGTTCGTAATAACCACTACTTTTCTTCTTATTTCGTCCTGAAATCTTAATATAATATTTTCCTTTTTTAGCAATTCCATATCTTGAGCCATAAGTCAATGTAATCTTATATTTTGTACCTGTATAGCAAGACTTAGAACCAATAAATTTTCCCTTACTGTCATATAATGTAATCTGCAAATCTTCGCAATTAAATGTGTTTAAAAGAATTTTAACTTTTTTTGTTTTCTTGTTTGTGAACTTGTACCAGTCACCCTTATCACCAACATTAACAATTCCTTTAAATTTCTTCTTAGCCTTAATGTTTACTGCTTTCGCTTTTTTCTTTCCGCTCTTTTCTTTAACATTCTTAAAGCTTAATCCAAGTACATTAGCCTTTAAATAAGACATCCCCGAAACATTAATATAATAAGTCTGCCCCTTCTTTACAGCAAAACTGTATGCATAAGAATTACTGTCAGACAAATACTGACGACTAATAATCTGTTTTCTCTTGCCATTCAATACTTCTATGGATGCACTAAACTCTTTTGCAATTCCTACAGTTACAATACCTGTTTTCTTAGCTTTATACTTAAAAGTCTGAACATCTTTGTAATCCGGTGCTGCAATCGCATAGCTCTTATTCAAAACAAGATTTTTGTCCTTTAAAGAAATATAACGAACTCCAAAAGTAAAACGATTTGTATATGCATCATTTCCAATGCTGAAAACGCGAATATAGTATGTTCCTGCAGTCTTTGCATTGAAAAATTTCGTTAAATTAGTATCCGTTGTACTAAAACTATCATATAATCCAGTCTGTAAATAACCATCCCCATTCTGGTCCTTAGAAGCTGAAATATATCCATCTTTTTCAAAAGTACCTAAAAGTCCTATCTGAACAACACCCGGACTGGCAACCTTAACCGGGATTACTACACCAGCTACAGAACCATCAATCTTCATATCCTGATTGTACACATAACTACGAACTGCAGGCTTATCCGTTGTATAAATCATTTCCGGTGCTGTCACTGTAGGTTCTACAGCTGAAACTAATGTTGCCATCCCCATTGTCATTGCTAATAAAGTAGCAACAACTAAAAAACTCTTCACTAACTTTTTCATTTTCATTCTCCTTTTTTGTGAAATAATTTTATATCTATTTTATAAATTTGATTCAAATGTATTTCGAATCGCCTTAATAAAATCTTCAGTATTTAATTTTTTCTTGTTTTCAAGAGTAGAAATCAGATATAAATCCCCTGTCATTTCCCCATTTTCAATCGTATCAATACAAGCTTTTTCCAACTGGTCAGCAAATTTCTGCAATTCAGGAAGATTGTCTAACTCGCCACGTTTTCTTAACGCACCGGTCCATGCAAAAATAGTTGCAATTGGGTTTGTAGAAGTTTCTTCTCCCTTTAAGTGCTTGTA
>JAILRZ010000012.1 GCA_024697845.1 Eubacterium sp.
ATATGTAAATCCACTCTTTTTTTTACGTCATTTCCAATTTACAAATCGACTAACTCAATTTACAAACCATCTAATTTACATAACCAATTTACAAATTTAATTCCTATTGTCATCATGACAACGCCTCATAGTTACTCTTCGTCCTGCTCGTCATTAGATTCAGTATCATCCAAAGTCACCTGTAAAAAAGGAATATCGTCAGTATTTTCAACCTCAACAAACTCTTCTTTAGGTTTAGCTCTTCTCCATGCTATCTGCGTTCCATACCCTTCAGTCTTAAACCTGTGACTAGATACTTCTTCCCACTGATCTGCAAACTCAAGCCTCATAATGCTTGTAATCTCTCTGGATTCGTACTGTTTAGGCTTTCCTTTTTCATTGTTAAGTGCCTTTTCCCAAATCATCTGAACACATACATACTCAGCATCTGTAATATCAAGGAACGCTTCAATAATTCCAACCATTGTATCCTGCGGCATACAACTCTTCTGAAATTCAACAAGAACGTCCTCAAGGTCTTTTCTAAATACCAACTTGGTATTAATTCCCTTGCGATACATGTTCATAGCTTCTGCCCAGCACTGCTCAATATAAGCTCTGGTTTCATCTTCATCTTCCAAAGGATGATGATCTGCCTTATTCTTATTTACAATTGCAGGTACAAATCTTCTGTTTCCTGTTCTATCAAATGGCAAGAAATCTGCATTATTGGAAGAACCTACAAAGATACACTGTCTTGGTCTGTCTTCCGGATGGGTTTCATATGGCACCTTGTAAGTTTCACTCTGACGACTAAGGAAAGACTTAATATCTTCAACGCTTCTTGCATTGCAGGTAGCAAGCATTTCAGCCATTTCGATAATCCAATGCCCCTGTATCTTTCTAAATACATTGTCATCATCAAGCTTTCTTAAATCATCAGAAAACCATTCATTATCCATTGCAAGGAGTCGAAGGAAACTCGACTTTCCTGCTCCCTGACCTCCGACAAGACATACCATATACTCAAACTTACAACCGGGATGATACACTCTCGTAATAGCTCCCATCATCATTATTCTTGTCGCCTCGTAAATATAATCGCTTTCCTCTGCACCTAAGTATCTGGGAAGCAAATATCTAATTCTTGCAACACCATCCCACTCCAAACTTTCCAGCTTTTCAATAATAGGATGGTAATGATTGTTATTGCCTACGATATCTATTGCCCTTTTGATATTCTTATCTCTGATAATTCCATACTTCTTTTCCATTCGAAGCATAATGTTATTAAAGTCTGTATCTGTAAATGTCTTTGAACGCCTGCGCCAATCCATATCCTTTACGATATCTGTCTTGCAGGACAGTTCATTTCTTTTAATGGAATCCTTAAGCATAGGATCATTATTAAGAACGTACATAGCATTCTCTATCGTTTGCCTAACCTTTCCATCGTCATTCTTTGCGAGACCGTTTCTTACAGCCTCTATTGCCTTCGTGTCATCTGCTACGGAGGCTACATTTTTTGTTTCATTATTCATGGGTCCAACCCTCCTTAAATTTGTTATTGTTTAAAGAAGGAACCCTTGCTATAATTTAAGTGTGTGATAAATATGGCAAGGATACCTTCCTTGTTGCTTAAGTCTTAAGTTCGCAGCTTAAGACTTTTTTCTTTATTCAATTGTTCAAAATAATTAATCATCGTATTGATATCCCTTTACTAAAAACATTAATTGTTGTTGTCTAACATATCTGCCACACTTCTGGCTTTATTTGGATATAAATGCCCGTACGTATTTAATGTTATTCCTATATCCTTATGTCCAACTCTCTCTTTAATTAATAAAGGTTCAATTCCCTGATTAATAAGGTATGCTATATGACTGTGACGCAAATCGTGTACTCTAATTGAACGCACACCGGTTTTTGCAACTTCTCTCTGCATTTTATGCTGTACTGCTTCGCGCACAACCGGAAACAATCTTGCATGCTCCGGTAATCCATAAAGACTGTCCGTATATGCTTTGATTTCTTCTTTCAGAAACTTTGGGATTTCAACAGTTCTAATAGACTGCTCCGTCTTAGGACTGGTAACAATATCTTTACCGCCCTCTCTGTGATAAGTCTTATCAATATTAATTCTGTCGTTGTAGAAATCAATATCCGCTTTTGTTAACGCCAAAAGTTCACCGATTCTCATACCTGTCCAAAACAGAATTTCAAATATAACAAAATACTTATCGTCTCTATCAATAGAAGCAATAAAAGTTTTGTACTCATCTACAGTCCAGAAAGTCAAGCTACGCTTACTGTCTTTTCCCATTCTTCTTACTTTCTTACATGGATTATTCCTTAAGTCATATACCTTTGAAGCATGTGTAAATAAGGCAGTCAACTGGTTTTGAATCATCCTCATATAAGATTCTGATAAACCTTTAGAATATATTTCATTCTGCCATGCAATAATCTGCGCCGGTGTTATATCAGACATCCTTGTATCTCCAAAATAAGGAATAATGTAATTGTTAATCATATACCTTTTGTTTCTCTTTGAACGATCCTTCAATTCATTTTCCTTATCCTGAAAATAGGTTTCCACAAACACCTTAAGTTTCATATCAACGCTGCAAGATTCTTTTAAGTTACGTTCAACCTCATATTGCTTTGCCTCACGTTTTGTAGCAAAACCACGCTTTTTAACCTGTTTACGATTTCCATAGACATCAGTTTCATACCACTGTGCTGTCCACTTCCCTGTTGCGCTTTCCTTAAATGCCATAGTCTTAGTCCTCCTTAGCATTGATTTTTAATCCATAAAACTTTTCTTCCAAAAACTTAATTGGAACTTTTCCCTGTTCAACAGAATATCCCTTAGCTTTAAGCTCTTTGTTTAATTCTCTAATTACTTTATAAGCATGAGCAATTGAACAATCTAAAACTTTGCAAAGGTCTTCTGCTGAGTATAAATACTGTTCGTATTTCATATTCCTTCACCTCCTTTATGTACTATTTTCGTACGGGCATATTAGCATTATAATGTACGATTTTCGTATTGTCAATATTTTTCGTAAATTATTTTATTTCTTATGTACTTTTTTCGTAAATTATGATATATTATATTCACACTTAACGAAAGGAAGTTTAAATATGGGTGACGGAAAAAGATTAAAAGAAATCCTTGATAAACAGGGTATGAGTGTTCGAAAATTAGCAAAAGAGACAAGCATTAGTCCAACAACACTATATTCTATTATTCAAAAAGATACCGGAATACGTTATGACTTTGCATTGCGTATATCTAATGTATTGAATATTGATGTTGACGACATCTGCTCCGATGCTGGTTTAAAAAAAGAGGATTGGGATAATGAAAATAAAATTATTCTTCCTGAATTGCCACAAGGTCTTAATTCTGTACTTGATGGAAACAGAATTAAACGATATCTTAAGTTCACGTTGTATCCATTAATGGAAATGTTTGGAAAAAACAATATGCCTTTAGTTGATGCTCATTTAACAAATTACTATCAACTAACTGAT
>JAILRZ010000064.1 GCA_024697845.1 Eubacterium sp.
AGACAAAATATCGAAGAAAAAAATATATAGAACACTTTTCTTTCTGACAATTATTGCCCTGACAGATTTTTTGACCGGAATGTTTAAGAATAATACGGAATATTTGATGATATACAATATTTTCAACCTCACTAATATATGTTTGAAGCCGATGCTGATTATTGTTTTGATTCGTCTATTTTCGGAACGTTTTACAAAACTGTTCGTAACCATTATCATTATCAGGTCCGGCTCTTATCTTCTTTCGCTCATTACGGATGAATGGCAAAGTGATAGAATGATAAGAATCTATAATATTGTTCCGGACCTTTGCAGAATGTTGCTGTTAGTTATTTTAATTGTCGAGGCGGTAAAATACATTAATCAGAGACTCTTTCGGGAGACAAAATTGTTGGTTTATATTTTGATCAATATTGCGGTGACTATTGTTGTGGACATTGTGACGGACAATGCGATTATGCTTAATCCAATTTATATTATCAATATTATGTTCTATTTATTGTATGTGCATAATGAAAATTCAAAAATGGATCCTCTGACGAAAGCTTTTAACCGACAATCTTTCTATGCAGATGTAGAAGCTGTGGGAAACAAGATTCAGGGTGTGATTCTTTTGGATGTGAACAATTTTAAGAAGATTAACGATGACTATGGTCATGCAAAGGGGGATGAGGTCCTCAGAACAATTGTGCAGACGGTAACGGAGTTACTGAAACCGGGAAGTCGCCTTTATCGAACCGGTGGAGATGAGTTTCTGGTGTTGAGCAAAAAGGATCGGGAAACAATCATTGCAATGGGAGACCAGATCCGACAGGAATGTCAAAAACTGGGATATTCATGTGCAGTCGGAGTCGCGTTACAAAGTGAAGGAACAAATATGGATGATTTGGTTCGAATTGCAGACCAGAAGATGTATCGTGACAAAACAATACAAAAAGCACGATTGAAATCGAAGGGACAGGAAGAGTAATAATTATAGTGGAGGAGTACAATGGAAAATATACTGGAAATACGTAATTTGACAAAATATTATGGAAAGACTTTGGCAGTTCAAAATCTTTCCATGGAATTGAGAAAAGGAGAAATCTTTGGATTTATCGGACCAAACGGAGCAGGAAAGTCAACCACAATCCGCTCAATTCTCAATTTGATTAATAAATCATCCGGAGAAGTACTTTTTGAAGGAAAGATCTTTGATAAAGATTCTGTTTCTGAAAAAACAAAAATAGGTTATTTACCAAGTGAAATTAAATTATATGAAGAACTGACTGTGAAGCAAATGTTGGATTTTCATGAAAGTTTTTATGGAATCAATTGTAGGGAAAGGCGAAATTATTTGGTGGACAGGCTTCAGCTGGATGAGTCCAAAAAAATCGAAGATTTATCTTTGGGAAATATGAAAAAATGTGGGATTGTTTTAGCATTGATGCATTCTCCGAAACTGGTAATTCTGGATGAACCAACCAGTGGACTGGATCCGATTATTCAGCAACGGTTTTACGAATTACTTCTGGAGGAAAAAGAAAAGGGAACAACCATTTTTTACTCCACACATATTTTGCCGGAAATATCAAAAGTATGTGACCGTGTTGGAATTATTAAGGCAGGAAAACTACTGAAGGTAGAAGGAATTCACGAATTAAAGGATAAGAGTTTAAGTTTTGTAACAGTAACGGCGAAAAAACATCAGGAAATACTAGAACAATTAGATGTGGAAGCAACTCAGACGGAAGGTGATACGGTAACCTTTAAAAACACATTGAATCCCAATGAATTGATTCAAGTGTTGGCAGAGTATGATATTGAAAAAATATATATCGAGCAGGCGTCCATGGAGGATATTTTCATTCATTACTATGAACAAGGAGAAGAAGCATGATTCGAAGAGAACTGAAATATAATTTTAAAAACTTTTTGATATGGACATTGGTGGCATGCTGTATGTATATGGTCATATTCTTAATCTATCCAAGCCTGTTCGACGCGGAGCAGGTAGACATTAACGGAATGCTGAAGGCGTTTCCGGAAGATATGTTAAAGGCTTTTAACATGGATATCAATGGAATTGACAATGCATATGGATGGCTGAAATCCGAGGGATTTGTATTCTTGTTAATGATTATCGGGTGTTACGGAGGACTGCTTGGTTCATCCATCTTATTAAAGGAAGAGAGCGAACAGACGATTGAATACCTGGCAACGCTACCGATTAGCAGAACTGCAATTGTATTACAAAAAAGCGTTGTTGGCGTGTTCTACATTATTGCCATTACCCTGGTGGTAAGTGGCTCCAATTATGTGGGATTGTTACTCAGTGGAGAGTTTGATAAGAAGCAATATCTTTTGTTGAGCGTGACTCCGTTGTTTAGTTCCTTGGTATTGTTTTTTCTCTGCCTGTTCCTTTCAACGTTTGCAAAAAAGACCCGAAAGGTTCTGGGGATTACATTGGGATTGGTTTTTGCAAGCTATCTGCTGAATATGTTGGCTGGAATTTCCGATAAGGCAGAAGTTTTCAAGTATTTTTCGGCATTTACGCTGGCAGACATCAGAAACGTAATGTTAGATGGAAAAATCAACCCGGTTATGGTAGGAATTAGCATTTTGATTTCGGCATTGTGTCTGGGATTGACAGTTTTCAGATACAATCGAAAAGAACTTGTTTAAAGTGCGACTAACAGCAAAAGGATTCCGAGGAAAACCAGATTAAAGCATGTAAACCAAAGAAAGTAGGAGAGATTCCTGCTTTCTTTTTCCTTGGCATAAAACTTATAAGAAATCAAACTTGCCATAGATGCAATAAGTGTTCCCAGTCCACCCAGATTTACTCCGATGAGCAGGCGGATACCGTTGTCAGTAAAATGAGAAAGTAATAAAGTAGCCGGCACGTTACTGATTATCTGGCTAAGCAAAATGGAAACGGCGATTTCATGGGATTGCAAAATGGACTGAATGCCATTCTGAATCTGAGAAATCTGTCCTAGATTCCCAACGAAAATAAAAAAAGCAATGAAGGTTAAAAGCAGATAGTAATCTACCTGTAAAAAAAGCCTCTTATTTAGTACAAAGACAAAGATGATGCAAATAACTAACGTGATTTCGAAAGAGAAAATACGAATCACGGTAGCTAAAGCAAATAAAAACAAGACGGTGTAGAAGAGATATGAAAAAGCATAAGGCTTAAGACTTCTTTTCAATGATTTGATTTCTTTTGTATCAATTGTAGTTTTGGGAAAAAGAAATGCACTCAGTAGAAGCAGTATAAAAGAAATTCCGGCGTAAGGGAACATCGTACGGAAAAAAATCAGAGGATTCATCTGATACGTAGAAAAAATATAAAGATTTTGTGGATTTCCGATTGGAGTGAACATACTTCCTAGATTGGCTCCCAGGGTTTCTAATACAATTAAAAAAATAAAAGTTCTTCCGGACATATATTTCTTTAAGGTAAAAATAGAAAAGGGAACAAATAAGATTAGGGCTACATCATTGGTAATTACCATACTACCCCAAAAGCATAGCAAGATAAACATTAAGGAAGCTCGGCGAATTGTATGAGCATATTTTAATAATTTTTCCGCCAAAATATCAAACAAATAAATAGAACGGAAACCTGCAACGATTAACATCAGGCAAAAAAGCAGGGATAGTACGCGGAAATCAATATAGTTGAAATAGGCTTTGGAAGGTGGAACCACAATACAGGAACAAAGTGCTAAAGCAGTTGCAATCACAAGAACAGCTTCTTTCTTTAAAAAGGTTATCATGCTTTGTTTATTAAACTTAGACTTCATTTCCGATTCCTCATTTCATAAAACTATCGAAATTACTTTAGCATAAATGAATCGTATTATAAAGAGGAAATCTTCTTGTATTTATGAAAGATTTATATTAATATAGTCAAGGCAATAAAATCTGAAAAAGAAAGAGGCCAAAAATGATAACATTTGAATTGGCAAAAGAAAGAGATGTATTCGCAATTGATACAGTTATGAGGACTGTTGAAAGAGCATTAGAGAATCCGTCTTTTTTTGTTGGCGATGATTTAGAGTTTATTAAAAAACATATTAAGGATGAGGGAAGAACCATTCTTGCAAAAGACCAGGGAAAGGTAGTTGCTTTTTTGATTCTTCGGTTTCCGAAGCAAAACGAGGATAACTTAGGAAGAGACATTGGAATCACGAAGGAGGAATTGCTTCGTGTTGTCCATATGGAATCTGTTGGGGTATTGCCTGAGTATCGGGGGAAGGGATTGCAGGAAAAACTGTTGGCACATGCCGAGGAGTTACTGCTGGATGAAGATTTCTGTTATTATATGGCAACGGTTGCTCCGGGAAACATTCCTAGTCAGAAGAATTTTGAGAAAAAGGGGTACGAATGTGTACTGATGAAAGAAAAATATGGTTCTTTATTACGCCGAATTTATTGTAAGAAAGTGGAGAAATAGAAATGGAAGAAAACAAGATGGGCGTTATGCCCGTGAAAAAATTATTGATTACCATGTCTCTGCCAATGATGATTTCGATGCTGGTTCAGGCATTGTATAACATTGTTGACAGTATATTTGTTGCAAAAATCGGAGAGGATGCACTTGCGGCAGTTACGTTTGCATTTCCGGTGCAGAATTTGATGATTGCCATTGCCAGTGGAACTGCTGTTGGTGTAAATGCGTTGTTGTCAAAATCGTTGGGAGAGAAGAATTTCAAAAAGGCCAATCAGATTGCCAATGCAGGTTTGTTCTTAAGCTTTATGAGCTTCCTTTTGATGGCGTTTTTGGGATTGTTTGGGGCGAAGGCTTTTATGCTGAGCCAAACTGATGTAAACGGAATTGTAGAGGATGGAGTTTCGTATTTGAGAATCTGTTGTGGCCTTTCCATTGGTATTTTTTATCAGGTAATGGGAGAACGGCTGCTTCAATCTACAGGCCGGACTGTTTATAGTATGGTATCTCAGTTGTCAGGTGCGATTATTAATATTGTTTTAGATCCGATTTTGATTTTTGGTTTGGTGGGAATGCCTAAAATGGGTGTTGCCGGTGCTGCTTTGGCAACTGTCATCGGTCAGTGCTGTGCAGCAACAATCAGTATTGTTTTGAACATAAAGTTCAATGAGGATATTCAGTTGTCCATAAAATCTGTAGTTCATCCGAAAAAATCAATTATTGGAAGAATATATGCTGTCGGTGTGCCATCAATCTTAATGATGTCTATCGGTTCAGCCATGACGTATTCCATGAATAAAATCCTGGAATCATTTTCGACAACGGCAACGGCAGTATTCGGAGTGTACTTTAAATTGCAAAGTTTCTTCTTTATGCCGGTGTTTGGATTGAACAATGGATTAATTCCTGTATTAGCGTATAATTATGGCGCAAGAAAGGCACAACGCATTAAGGAAGCTTTGCGATTTGCATTGTTCCTTGCCTTAAGTGTTATGGTGACCGGAATGCTGATTATGAAATTATTCCCGGAACAGTTATTAGACTTGTTTAATGCATCAGACGACATGAAAGAAATTGGGATTCCGGCTTTGAAAATTATCAGCTTTAACTTTCCGATTGCTGCAGTTTGTATTGCATTGATTTCAACCTTCCAGGCTTTTGCGAAAAGTATTTATTCCCTAATCGTATCCATTATGCGTCAGTTAGTTGTCTTAATTCCGGTGGCATATTTATTGTCCAAAACCGGAGTGGTGACGAACGTTTGGTGGGCATTTCCGGCTGCGGAATTAACGGGATTGGTAGTAACCGTATTCCTTTATAGAAAAATACATCAGGATATTATTTCAAAGATTTAGAGTGAATCAAAAAAAGAACCGATGCACATTGACATCGGTTCTTTTTAGTTGCTTATTTATCTGTGATTTCGCTATGTAATGTCTGCAATGACTTGATTTCAGCAGAGGAATTATTCTTTAAGTAAGCAATCCCTTCTGCAGCAGCCTTTGCAGCAGCAATCGTTGTCATATAAGGAATCTTGGACTTGATTGCAGCTTTTCTTAAATAGCTGTCATCATGGATACTATCTTTTCCAACCGGTGAGTTGATAATTAAATCAATTTCTCCGTTTGTAATGGCATCTAAAACATTTGGACGACCTTCGTATAACTTCTTAATCTTTTCAGCAGGAATTCCGGCTTCAGTAATTAAATCGCAAGTTCCGCCGGTTGCAAGAATCTTGAATCCATCTTCGTGGAAACTCTTGGCAACAGAAACAATTTCTGCTTTATCTTTCTTGTTTACGGAAATAAGTACAGTACCTTCCATTGGAAGCTTGGACTGAATTCCTTCCTGAGCTTTTACGAATGCTTCGCCATAAGATTTTGCTAAACCAAGTACTTCACCGGTAGAACGCATTTCAGGTCCGAGAACCGGATCAACTTCCTGGAACATATTGAATGGGAAGGCAGCTTCTTTTACACCATAGTATGGAATTTCCTGATCCTTTAATGCTGGGACAGGAGAAGGTCTTCCTGTAAGTTCACTTGTAATAATGTCTGTAGCGATTGGAACCATGCGCACGTTACAAACCTTGGATACCAATGGAACAGTACGGGATGCACGAGGATTTGCCTCTAATACATAAACCTTTCCGTTTTCAATCGCATACTGCATATTCATCAGACCTTTAACATGCATTTCTTCTGCAATCTTACGAGTGTATTCTTTAATAGTTTTCACATTTTCTTCAGAAATGTGAACGGATGGAATGATACAAGCGGAGTCACCGGAATGAACCCCTGCAAGTTCGATATGTTCCATTACGGCAGGAACATAAGCATGAGTTCCGTCACTGATTGCATCGGATTCACATTCTAAAGCGTTGTTTAAGAATCGGTCAATTAAGATTGGACGATCCGGAGTTACACCAACAGCAGCCTTCATATAATCAGCCATTGCTGCATCGTCATAAACAACTTCCATTCCACGTCCACCTAATACGTAAGAAGGACGAACCATAACCGGATATCCGATTTCGTTAGCAATCTTTGTAGCTTCTTCTACCGTAGTAGCCATTCCTGATTCCGGCATTGGAATTTCCAATTTATCCATCATTTCACGGAACAGATCTCTGTCTTCTGCCAAATCAATTACAGAAGGAGAAGTTCCAAGAATCTTTACGCCATTCTTTTCAAGGTCGGCAGCAAGATTCAGTGGAGTCTGTCCACCAAACTGAGCGATTACACCCAGAGGTTTTTCTTTCTTATAAATACTAAGAACATCTTCTAATGTAAGAGGTTCGAAGTATAATTTATCAGAGGTATCGTAGTCTGTAGAAACTGTTTCAGGGTTACAGTTTACGATGATTGTCTCAAAGCCTAACTTCTTTAATGCAAGAGAAGCATGAACACAACAGTAATCAAATTCGATACCCTGTCCGATTCTGTTTGGTCCACCACCGAGAATCATAATCTTTTTATTGTCAGATGTAGGGTTTTTGTCTTCTGCGTTGTATGTAGAGTAATAGTAAGCGCTGTCTTCCGTACCGGATACGTGAACGCCTTCCCAAGCTTCTTCAACACCGAGACTGATACGTTTGTTTCGAATGTCTTCCTCAGGGATTTCCAATAACTGGCTTAAGTACTTGTCAGAGAAACCGTCTTTCTTAGCCTGAATCAGTAATTCATCAGCTGGAAGAGAACCTTTTGATTTTAAGATTTCTTCTTCCTCATCAACCAATTCCTTCATCTGTTCAATAAAGTAGTGTTTTACTTTGGTGATTTCAAAGATTTCATCTGCTGTTGCACCTTTACGAAGTGCTTCGTACATAATGAAGTGACGTTCGGAAGAAGGAGTGATTAATAATTGTAATAATTCTTCCTTGGATAACTGATCAAAATTCTTTGCATGACCAAGTCCGTAACGTCCGGTTTCCAAACTACGGATTGCCTTCTGGAAAGCTTCCTTGTAGTTTTTACCAATACTCATAACTTCACCAACGGCACGCATCTGAGTACCAAGCTTATCTTCAACGCCCTTGAATTTTTCAAATGCCCAACGAGCAAACTTAATTACAACGTAATCACCGTCAGGAACATACTTGTCTAATGTTCCGTATTTTCCACAAGGAATATCCTTCAAAGTAAGTCCTGTTGCAAGCATTGCAGAAACTAAAGCGATTGGGAAACCGGTTGCCTTAGATGCAAGTGCTGAGGAACGGGATGTACGCGGATTAATTTCAATAACGATAATTCTATCAGATACAGGATCGTGTGCAAACTGTACATTGGTACCACCGATAACCTGAACCTTATCTACAATTTTATATGCCTGTTCCTGTAATCTCTTCTGGCATTCTTCAGAAATGGTAAGCATTGGAGCAGAGCAGAAGGAATCTCCCGTATGAACTCCTAATGGGTCAATGTTTTCAATAAAACATACCGTAATCATATTTCCTTCGCTGTCACGAACAACTTCCAATTCCAATTCTTCCCATCCAAGAATGGATTCTTCTACAAGAACCTGACCAACTAAACTAGCCTGAAGACCTCTTGCACAAACAGTCTTTAATTCTTCTTTATTATAAACAAGACCGCCGCCGGCACCACCCATTGTGTAAGTCGGACGAAGAACAACCGGATATCCTAATTCATCAGCAATTGCTAAAGCTTCGTCTACAGTGTAAGCTACTTCGGAACGAGCCATTTCAATTCCAAGGGAATCCATTGTTTTCTTAAATTCAATTCTATCTTCACCACGTTCAATGGCATCAACCTGAACACCAATTACCTGAACGTTGTATTTGTCAAGAATACCGGCCTTGTTCAATTCGGAACAAAGGTTTAATCCTGACTGACCACCAAGGTTTGGAAGTACTGCATCCGGACGTTCCTTTGCAATAATCTGTTCCAAACGTTCTACGTTTAGTGGTTCGATGTAAGTTACATCAGCTGTTTCCGGATCGGTCATGATTGTGGCAGGGTTTGAGTTTACCAGTACAATTTCGTAACCAAGCTTCTTTAAAGCTTTACAAGCCTGTGTACCGGAGTAGTCAAATTCACACGCCTGACCAATAATAATCGGACCGGAACCAATAATAAGTACTTTGTTAATATCTGTTCTCTTAGGCATAGTTCTTAATCTCTCCTTATATATGTTTTCAACAGTATAT
>JAILRZ010000078.1 GCA_024697845.1 Eubacterium sp.
GTCCATTTCGCATAAGCACCTTTCTTTGGAAGCGTAATGTATGATTGTTCTGATGCCTGACTGGCAATCTGATTTTTGTAAAAATACGGGGAGGATTTCTTTACCGCACCTCCCCCCAAGATTGCCGCTCCCGAATCATAACGGGTATAAGGCATTGTCGCTCCGACACTCTCCTGCTTCTGATTCGGTTTTGGGATTGCACTTTGATTCATTGCCTTAACTGCTTTTGAATTCATCAAAGTTCCTCCCATCAATACCAATATTGCTATTGTAACAGTAAATTTTTTCCATTCCATTTGAAACCCTTTCTGCATTTGACAACCGTGACACAATAAGATGGCAGTAAATACCGCCATCTTACTTTAACACCTTTTATTTTTTAATTGTTACTTTTTTCACTTTAGACCAATCGCCGTAAAGTCTCTTTCCGTTTGTCTTAAGAACAAATGCCCTAGCTCTAACGAATAATTTTTTCTTTCCGCTTAACTTCTTTGATTTTAATGTTACTTTTGTCTTTTTAACCTTCTTGAACGTTACAATTGCTTTTTTGTTTTTCTTTGCATTCTTTTCAGATGCATAAACTGCAACAACATATCCTTTTGCTTTGGATACCTTTTTCAATTGAACTGAAATGCTCTTAGCTGATTTTTTCTTTGTTGCTTTCTTTACAACTGCTTTTCCTGGTTTCTTAACTTCATTCTTCTTTGTCGTTGTAGTTTCTTTTTTTGTTGTTGTCTGAACCGGTGGAAGAACATCGCTTCCTGAAATTTCTGCTGATTTTGAAAGTCTTGCCATTCCGATTCTAAAGCTGAATTCTTTTGCTTCTGCACCGTATCCTGCGTGCATGTGAACAGAATTATATGTGGAAAGATCAATTCCTGTTTTTTCCAAGTCAATAACAATTGTTGTTCCCTTTCCACCATCTAATGGAATTTCTGAACCATCTGCTGTTACAAAGAAGTTTTCCTGTCCTTCTCCGTTAAACCAATATGGTGCTGACTTCGCTGTTTCTGTTCCCTGTGCATCAACTGCTGCAAATTCAAAACGAACAGAACCGATATCTCCCGCATAAGTAATAATTAAGTACTTGTATTCCGGTGTAGGTTCTTTTAATGTTGCAAATCCAAGATACTTCCATTCTGCTGAAATCGTGCCGAAATTCTTAATCATTGAACTCATTCCATTTTCATCACCATTTAAGATAATGTCATCTGCATTAACCGGTGTTGTTTCAATTTCTTCCAACGTTGTTGCTTCACCACTTGTAACTTCCGGTGAATCTTTGCCTTCTTTTAACTTAACACTCTTTAATTCGTATTTGAAATCATAGCCGCCACCTGCGTGTAAGTGAATATAATCTCCGGCGCTATAGGTAACTCCTGTCTTTACTAAATCAATTGAAACAGTTGTTTCTGTCTGAGCATTTAATGTAATTGTAGAATCATCTACAGTCTTAAAAGTTCCCTGTGCATTATCTGCAAACCAGGTAACATTAGAAGGGCTCTCCAATCTAAGTGTGCTAATATCGCCTGTGTATGTAATTTCCAAAACAGTGTAATTCGATGGTGTTCCATCAGGAATATGGAAGTTTCCCTGATATGCGTAATCACCTGATACTGACTGTTCTCCTGTGATTTTGTTTTCTCCGTTCCATAATTCCAAGGTTACTTCCTTTTCCTCTTCTGCCTTAACATTATTTCCGGAAAATCCTGCAAATCCTGCAAATGCCATGGAAGCAACACATGCATAAGCTACTACTTTTTTAAATGACTTTCTCATATTTAAACCTCTATCTTTCCAGGAGCTTACTCCTTAATTTTTCTTGAACTAATAATTGCGATTACTGCAACACACATCCCACCTAATGCAATTGCAATTGGATATGTTACAGAACCGGTCTGTGGAGCATTTGTTGCTCCTCCTGCTGTTCCTTCTGTTCCTGTTCCTGCACTGTTTGAACCGGTACCACTGGAAGAACTGTTCTTTGAAGCACTTCCGCCCTGGTTTGAAGAAGAATCATCTCCACTCTTGGAGCTTGAATTCTTTTTTGTGCTTGTCTTGGTGCTTCCACCGGCGTTTGGATCGGATGTTTTAAATCTTGCATCTGTTATCGTAAAAGAACCGTCCTGCATATTCGGATCTAAGTAATGCAAGTGCATCCCTCTGAATTCTCCGATGTCAATTCCGATTGCAGATAAATCCAATGTAATTGTTGTTTCCTTGCTTGGGTTTAATGGAATCTCACTTCCATCTACAGTCTTAAATACTAAAGTCTGTCCATCCGGATTAAACCAATATGGCCCTTCATTGGAATCGTCTTCACGATTAAATTCAATTCTCAGGCAACTGATGTCTCCTTTGTAAGTCAACTGTAAATACTTGTAATCTGATGTTGCCTCTTTTGTAGTTGCAAAACCAAGATATTTGTATTCAGCTCCGCTGGCTTTAAACTCACCAATCAGGGAACTTGCACCACCGTCTCCATCCAACACAATATCATCTGCCGCAAAAGCGATGGTATGCATAGAAAGTGTTATTGCAACTGCCCCTGCAACTGCAATCATTTTCTTAAAAATTTTCTTCATTATTCATTTCACTCCTTCTCTTTATTTTCCATTGATTTCCGTCTTAAACCCGTAGGTTTAACGTTCAACGTTTAACGTTAAACCTATGTTATCACGCAGTGTTTTTTTTGTCCATCTTCGATTTCACTAAAAAATAGGTTCTTTTTTATACGTTTTGCACAAAAAAACGTTTCGTCTCCTTTCAAAACTGTAACTTTTTTCCACACCCCATTGCAAATTTTCCCTTCCCATTCTATAATTCAGATACGAAAAAGGAGAATACAATGATGAAACCGAAAAAAAGAGTCCGGCGAACCATTCAATTTTGCGGAATTGCATTGTTTCTTGGATGCTTTGCTTTCTTACTCTACTACCTGGTGTTACAACCACATTACTCTAGAAAAGTAAATGAAAAATATCGAAAAATATATTACGAATCGGAAAATCTTACGGAATCCCCCTCCCGAAGTTCTTCCAAAAAGGAAACCAAAGAAGAACGACAAATTCGTCTTGATCGAAACCAAAAGAAAAATGCCAAAGATGAAATGGGTATTTTGCTGAAATTTAAAAAACTGATTTCCTACAATGAAGATATTCGTGGCTGGCTAAAGATTCCCGGTACGAAAATTGATTATCCGGTTATGCAGGATTATCACGGTGAGGATTTTTATCTGGAGCATGATTTTGAAGGTCACAAAGATAAGAATGGTTGTCTCTATCTAGACGGACACAGTTCCATTGAAACTCCCAGCACGAACCTGGTAATTCACGGACACAATATGGAAACGACCCACATGATGTTTTATGAACTGCCGAAATACAAAAATCTTGACTTTTATCAAAAACATCCGGTCATTACCTTTGATACACTCTATGAAAATTCTCAATGGAAGATTATTTCCTTTATGAGAGTGTCCGGAACAATGAAAGACAACGGAACCTTTAACTATTTAACCGGTGTTTTTTATCAGAAAGAAGACTATCTGAATTTCTTATATGAAATCGAAAGCCGTTCTCTCTACCACTGTCCGGTGGATGTGAATGAAAAAGACAGATTGTTAATGCTCTCCACCTGTTCCTATGAATTTGATAATTGCAGAACAGTGGTTGTAGCCAGAAGACTTCGTAAAGGAGAATCTTCCAAAGTGGATACCACTAAAGCATTTTTAAAGAAAGATACTTTTTATCCCAATGCCTGGTACAAGCAATACGGAGGCACACCACCGGCTCATACGAATTTTTATGATGCCCTGGCCTTTAACGAAATCGATTGGTATGATGGAAAAAAAGAATCCCCTTCACCAATCGGTTCCCAATACACTTTGGCAGATGGAAGTACCTACGAATTAACCTCCCTCAATACAGTAAAATTTTTGGGATGTGAAAAGAATGATTTGAAGCAGTTAACCCTTCCGAAACAAATCTGTGTTGCAGGACGAAACTTTAATGTCACTGAAATTGATTCTTCTGCTTTTAAAAAGCTGAAAGATTTGGAAAAAATTAAATGGGAAGCAAACATTGACACCATTCCGGCCAATGCTTTTCGACACTGCAAGAAGCTATCTTCTGTCGTTTTGGGAGATGAAGTTACATCCATTGGTACAATGGCCTTTTTCAATATTGAAACGCTGAAAAAAGTGGAAATTCGCTCTCTAAAGCTCCAGGCCATCGGAGACCGGGCTTTTGCAAAAAGTTCTGAAAAAATCCGTTTTTTACTGCCTCATACAAAACTAAAAAAATACAAGAAACTTTTAGAACAGTCTAAAGTACAAGAAAAGGCACGCTTCAAGGTTCTATCTTCTTAGAACCTGAAACGTGCCTTACATTTTTATTCAGCTCGTAATTCGAATCTTATTTGTCATTGGAATAAATTTCCAGTTCAGCAATCTGTCCGGCATTTGCACCTGTATTTTTAGTAATTTCAACCTGTACATACTGCGTCTTTACTGTTCCGAAATCTTTTAATACAATTTCATTTCCTGTCTTTGGATCAAAATCATAGTCCTTCTCCGGTACCAAATCTTTCCAATTTTTTCCGTCATCACTGGTTTTTACCGATAACGTCTGTGTTCTTGGCCCCCAGATGGTATCCGGACACAATCCGATTCGAATCGTATGAATATTATATTCCTTTTTCAGTTTCACGGTAATCCGGCTAGGTCCATCAGTCCCACCTTCCCAATAGGAAGCCGATTCTCGTCTTCCGTCAATGGCATTGGCTGCCGGATAAACATCTGTATATCCATTATCTGTTGCAGTTCCCTTTAAGGCAACATTGGTTCCGTCAATTTTCGGTGCAACATATTCTTCCACCTTAAATAACTCGTTTTCCATTGCTTCCTTCTGTTCCGGAGCCTTTACCACTTTTACATTCTCCTTAGCATTTTTTGCAGGAGCCGTTCCCATAATCACTACAATTTGCATTGCTGCAAGTACTACTGCCAATACAGCAATTAGTATTAATCCTTTTCTTTTCATAACACGCCTCCTACTTTACCGCAATATTTTCTGTAGATAAAGGATTGACCTCGATTCCACCATCTTCTAATGATTTGATAGCTTTTCCTTTAATCTTCAAGCCCTTCATCGTAACATTTTTTACTTTGTGACTATCATCATATCCTTCCACCTTGGATGGCAGAAATTTGTTTCCATAAAGGACTTTAAATCCATCAATAGTCACACCATCAATGGTTCCGCGTTCTCTTGTAGCGGACCAGGATGAATTTTGAACAATTCCCAAATCAATTAACTGAGGAGTCCCGTCACCCTGACCTACGCTGGCATCTTCCACAACAATGTTCTTGTAATTGATATTAGTAATCAATGCATCATCTGCATTGTGGATGGACAATACCGGCTTATGGAAATTATGAAGCACAGTAATATCTTCAAAAGAAATATCCTCAATTTTGGAATTTTCCTTCTGTCCTTTATTGGTTTCATAACCGATTTCCATAGACTGTGCCAAATCAGTCCAGATTTGCATATTCTTGAAACGGATATTCGTACTGTTTTCATCATAATTCTTTACTACCAGTGAATCATCCCATGTTCTCACGAAACCGTTCTGAACCTTAAAGCTCTTGCAGGACTGAAGCGAAATACCATCACCGTTTGGTCTGGAAGTAATTATCTTTAATCCATCAATTTTTCCGCCGATAGTGTCATAAGCTTGGAAACACCATGCATTGGCATTCAAAGCACAAATTCCTTCCACAGAAATGTTAGTACAATTATCAAACTTTAATGGAATTCTAGGAGTTCTTCCCTTCCATCCACGGATGCCGGACCCATCAATAATTCCGCGTCCACGAACCTTAACGTTGGAGGCAAAGTTTGCATTGATAATTCCATGAACTACTGCACCACCGGAAACATATACAGTCTTTCCATCTTCTAGAACAATGTTTTCAATATTCCATTCTCCAGGTCCGATGTAAAGAACATTTTTGTCATCTTTTTTCGGTACATTTTCTTCAATTTCATTGGCAAAGATATGTACTGCTCTCTTAACATTTTTATTAAATTCCACCGTGTAGTTATCCGGCTGATCAATATAGAATGTCACTCGATGATTCTTCACATCAATTTCCGGTTTGATATGATATTTCAACGGTCTGATTGTCACCGCCTTGATATCGATATCTTTTACATCAATGGAAATCTATGCATTTCCATCAAAATCAAAATACGTGACTGGTGTTCTTTCCTGTGCCGGATAATAGTCCGTCTTCCAGGTATGCGTATTGTTAACGTGAGTATCATACACATAACAATCCTGACCGTTAACTTGTACCTTGGTATCCACACAATGGGTTAATGCGTATTCTTCAAAATCTCTTGCATCCTCGCTGACACAATCCAAATCTTCCGGTGTGGAATCCTGTAAGGACTTTGGTCCCTCATAAAGAACTACTTTACTCTGTGATACTGCAGTCTTCTTTTTCAGATTGGAAATCTGATCCGGTAATTTCATTGCCGTTAAAACAATGCCCACAATTAAGAAATAAATTGCTACCCACCCCAGAACAAAACCAACTTTCCCACCGAAACGTTTCTCGTTTTTTGGTTCCGCAGCATTCTGTGTTTCCTTTTTTGTCATAATATTTCCCTCCATTGATTTACTGTTGCCAGTGTTTCCGAATCATAATCCGCTCCCAGTTCTGCATGATGTGGACCCACACCTAAGGATTTCATTCCACCATTTTTGGCTGCCTGAACTCCTGCTGCTGCATCCTCTACCACCAGACACTCTTCCGGTTTCAGTTCCAGCTTTTTTGCCGCTACCAGAAAAACTTCCGGATCCGGTTTGGACTTTGTAACATCCAATCCGCAACTGATTTGGTCAATCAATGGCAACAATTTTGTTTTTTCTAAAATCAGCGGTGCGTTCTTACTTGCAGAACCTACTGCTGTTTTGATTCCTTCCTTATGAAGCATTTCCAGTGTTTCAACTGCTCCGGGGAGAAGTGCGGATTCATCCAATTGATTGAGCATTTCCACGTAATAACCGTTCTTTCTGTCCGCCAGCTCTACCTTCTCCTCCTGGCCATATTTTTGGTCTGATTTCTCCAAAACAATTTCCAGGGATGCCATTCTGCTTACCCCACGTTGTCTCACATTATCTTCTCTGGAAAATGTTGTAATTCCCAGTTCCTCTGCCAGACGTTTCCACGCCTGGAAATGTAATTCGTCTGTTGAAACCAGAACCCCGTCCAAATCAAAAATTACACCTTTCATCCTTTTCTCTTTCCTCTCTCTGCTATTGCATTTTTTTATATAAATGATAATATAGAACCATAGCATTTAACGTTTAACCTCGAAAGGATTGACTATGGTTACAATTAAAGATATTGCTGCTGCAACCGGTGTTAGTGCGACCACCGTTTCCAATGTGATTAACGGTAAAGCCGGTCGTGTGTCAGCACAAACAATTCAAAAGATTAACGACGCAATTCAGGAGCTTGGTTACGTTCCAAATATGTCGGCACGTTCCCTTGTTTCCCGCTCGTCCAAAGTGATTGGATTTATCAATCACGTATTGACCACAAAAGGTTCAAATTTTATGGAAGACCCTTTCCTTTCCAAATTTCTTGGGATTTTGGAACAGGTTCTTCGTGAAAACGGCTATTATTTAATGATTCGTACTGCCGAAACCCCGGAGGAAATCGAAGCTTTTCTTCGCACCTGGGATATCGACGGTCTCTTTTTAGCCGGTATTTTTCAAGATGATTTCTTTGAAAGTATTAAAGCCCAGAAACTTCCAACGGTCCTGGTAGACAGTTACGTTCACCAGAAAGACATTTGCAATGTTGGTTTGGAAGATTTTGGTGGAAGCAGTATGGCTACCAAATATCTGATTGAAAAGGGCCATAAAAAAATTGCATTTGCTTCCTTGAAAATCCAAAATGGTGGCGTTTTAATGGAACGCTATCTTGGATATAAAGCAGCTTTAACTGAAGCTTCGATTCCATTTGATTCAGACTTGGTCTTTGAATGCGGAATGGACTTGGAACATACCAAACACGTTGCTGATTATTTGGCTGAGCATCCGGATGTCACAGCTCTTGTTACTACTGCTGATTTCCTTGCCGGAAATATTATGACAAATCTTCATAAACGTGGTATCCGTATTCCGGAAGACGTATCGATTATGGGCTTTGACGACTTAAATATCTGTACGATTATGAATCCTCAGCTTTCCACCATCCATCAGGATATGGAATTAAAAGGACGTCTGGCCGTAAAATTTATGTTGGAATTACTAAACGGTGAAACTCCAAATCCTTCAGAAGTACTTCTTCCAACAACAATTGTAGAACGAGATAGTGTAAGAAGCCTTTTATAAGGCTTCTTTTTTTATCGCACGAACCTCAGTCTTTTGTTCATTGATTTCAATCTCATACTGCTGCTTCTGATACATAATTTTGAATTTCATAGATTTCCAATGTTTTGGAAGATTCGGTCTGACATAGACCTTTCCATTTTGAAATTCTAATCCTGCAAATCCTTTTAAAGCCACCATATAAGCACCTCCCGCCGCTGCGGGATGGGTTCCTCCAATGTAGACCAGTCCAGCCCATTCTTTTCCGCCTCCCTGCAAATCCGCAGAAGCAGATTTCATAAATAACGGAAAAGCTTCCTGTGGCATTCCGCAACGACAGGCAAGCAACGCATACATACAGGCACTTAAGGAAGAACCATGTTCTGTTCTTGGTTCATAATAATTCCAATTATCCAGCAGAACTTTTTTGGAAAAATCTGCCGGAAACATTGCAAGCCATGTCACTACATCTGCCTGCTTTATAATCTGTGTATGAGATGCCACGCCGTAAGCTCCCCCCCAGTATTCCTTAGGATCCAGCAGTCTGCTACGAACTTCTTCCACTGTGGTATCTTCCAAATCAAAATATCCGTCAAACTGTGGAATCACATTATTTCCATTTGGTTGAGGAATATAAATTTTTTCTCCGGCTTCCTCAAACTTTTTCTTCAATTCCTCCAATGGATAAGCAGTTGCAATTTTGTCTTCATCACTTACCTGATTCATCAGTTGAACTGCCACCTGGAAGGTGTATTTTGCCATACGATTGGTATAACCATTGTTATTGACCCGTTCATGATATTCATCAGGACCAATCACATCATGAATCTCGTAACCTTCTTTTCCAACTCGTTGTAACAGTAAATCATAATAGAACAATCCACACTCAATCACTGTTTCCACTGCACCTTCTTCTAAAATGGATTGGTCACCGGTCACTTCTATATATCTTGCAATTGCATAAACTACTGCTGCAGAAATATGAACCTGCTTGTCCCTGAAAAAGGTTCGCATAGGACGTTTTGTAAACACATCCGTCACATTATAATCAGAGCAGGCATCAAAACCGCCTTCCTGACTTTCCCAGGCATAAAACGCACCCTGATATCCATACTGCTTTGCTTTCTTTTTTGCTCCTTCTAAAGTATCAATTCGGTAACGAATTAATGTTTTTGCCACAGAAGGATTGGTCATTAAAAAGTATTCCAGCATAAACATTTCCGTATCCCAGAACACTGCTCCTTTATAGGTCTGACCGGACAATCCACGTGCCGCAATAGACAGGCTCTTACGATGTCTCGGCGCAATGCTTGCCAGATGATAGGTGGAATAATTGAGAGCTTCCATAGATTTTTCATCCCCCTCAATCAACACTTCTGCGTTACTCCAAATTTCTTCCCAGGCTTCTTTCTGTTCCGACAGCAAAGTTTCATACCCCTTCGCAACTGCCTGCAACACTTCATCCTTCGCCATCCGATAGCAATCATCTGTGTCCTTTGAAGTATAAACTGCAAAGAATTTGTCCACACAATATTCTCGATTAATATCGGTAATAAAATTAATAATCCGCAAAGATTTTAAGCGTTCCTGATAATTTCTTTTTTCGCAAGGAAATTCTGTTCTTTCATCTGCCACAACACTGACCTGGTATTCCTTTTCTTCCGAAACGGCAGAAATATTTAACATTGATTCCTCATCCATGGAGATTCTTTTGTAATGTGGACCGTTAATATCCCAAACATCCGCATCAATTCCCGTAATGAGATTAATGTCTGCATGAAAGTTTGCACGGATTCTGTATCGAATCACACCAAGGTGAACCTTCTTCATACTGACAAACCGTTCACAAGTCAAGATCACATCTCCCCGACCGGTTCTAAAACAGGTTTCTCTCTTGCAAATACCATTACGATAATCCAGTTCCACAAAATGACTTTTGGGTGTTTCTGCCGGTAATCGATACGGCTTTCCATCGATTTCAAGAAATCCAAAAAATCCATTAGGAGCGTTCAGCGGTTCTCTCCACTGCTCTCCAACCTGGTCATAGATTCCTGCCAGATTTATCGCAACCAATTGTTCCTTTTCGTATTCTTCCAGAGTTCCGCGAACGCCCATATACCCATTTCCGATAAGAAAGCGGTTTCCATCTTCTGCGATTTTTTCCTGATTATATTCATTTTTTCTTATCTTCCAATCCATCACTTTGTTCTCCAATTACTCTATTTATTCCTCGTAAGCACACACATAAGGTTCTTCGCCCAACTGAACCGGTTTATCATATACAAGAAGGGACACCGGTTTTCCACTCTCAGTACTGATTACAATCTGTTCTCTACTAACTTGAACGTTGATTCTTTCTTCACAATATTGAATGCTGAAAGAATATCCGGTCCAATGTTTCGGAATGGTTGGATTTAATTTCATTTGCTTTCCATCAGAACGTAATCCTCCGAAACCATAAATAATATTCATCCATGCCGCTGCAATAGAAGTGGTATGCAATCCTTCTCTCGTATTTCTATTGTAATTATCCAAATCCATTCTGGTTGCAAATCCAAAGAAGTCATAGGCTTCCTGATGTTTCCCCAACTGAGACGCCAGAATGGAATGTACTGATGGAGAAAGGGAACTTTCATGAATGCAACGATGCTCATAATAATCATAATTTTTTTCCAACTGTTCTTTGGTGAAGCTGGAATTAAACAGTAGCATCAGCATCAATACATCAGGCTGTTTAATCATGTCATTTCGATAAATCCGATCATAAGTCCAATGATGATACAATGGAAACTCCTCCACCGGGATGTCATTCACTTCCACATGAGGTAACTTGAAAAATCCCTCATGCTGTTCAAATAATTTTGTATCCTCATGATAAGGAATATCCATCTTTTCAGACATTTCTGCCCATCTGAATACTTCCTGATCTTCCAAGCCAACTTTCTCTCTCAATGCCTCAAAACAAGCTTCATCTTCCTTTTCCACTTCTGCAAGCATTCTTAAGGTGTAATCAAAGGTAAACCGTGCCATATAATTGGTATAGCAATTGTTGTTTACCATCATTTGGAATTCATCCGGTCCCATAACACAGTAGAATCCATATTTACCTTCAGCAGAATAATCACCTCGGGTTTCCAGCATTCTGGAAATTTCAATTAACATCTCCAGACCATAGTTCTTCATAAACTCGATGTCTTTATATAACTTTTCATAAAACCAAATTCCATAGGCTACAGCTGTGGAGGCCTGCAGTTGGAGACTTGCATGTTGCCACAGGTTACAACATTCCCGACCACTAATTGTTGCAATCGGATAAAATGCGCCTTTACAATCAAGCATCTTTGCACGTTCTCTTGCCTCATCTAGTGTTTTATATCTGAAGTACAATAAATTTTTTGCTGCTTCTTTATTATTAAATAGGAAAAACGGTAAGCAATAGGTTTCCGTATCCCAGAAAGCATTTCCATTATAGGCTTCTCCCGTTAGTCCTTTGGCTCCGATATTCGTTCCCTTAACTGCCCCGTGATAGGTCTGGAACATTTGGAAAATACAGAAACGAATTCCTTGCTGATTTTCTTCATCTCCCTCAATCACAATATCAGATGATTTCCAAACATCCGCCCAGAACTTTTGATTGTCCTCCAACACGTTTTCTACATTCCAGGATTCTGTTTCCAGCTTCTTGATTGCCGCTTCATATTCTGTAGTCTGCTCCGGTTCCTTACAGGTAAGATTTTTTATCTTTTTCACTACCTTAGTTCTCTGTCCCTGAGAAAGTTTCAGAACCATTTCAACTGCAACATTCTTTTCCTGAAGCTCTTCTTTTGCTTCCTCAAAGTTTGCCTCAATCACTGCAAAGCTGTAAACCTTCATTCCTGTCTGTATAGTAGTTCCTTCAATTCCAAGAGATATCTCTTTCTGGATAGACACATTTGCCTTGTCACAATTCCAGAGGTTTTCTCCACTCATCTGATGCTTTTCGGAAAAGTCCAATCCTCCGGTGAAACGAATTTCCACCTCTCCTTCTACTGCTTCGAAAGTAACTCTTTGAACTGCTTTCTCGATTTCTTTCATAGAAAGAGCTCGTTCCAATTTTACCTTTAATTTCTTTCCGGATTTTGTAATCCAAAGAAAACTTCTCGTTAAAATACCTGTACGAAAATCCAGTTCTCTTTCAAACTGTTCAAACCTTGCAGTAGCCAGATCAAGTACTTCTCCGTCCACCTGAATTCTTGTATATAACCAGTTTACTGAATTCACCATATATTCCGTGAAATCCACGATTCCCTTATAGTGTCCGTAATCCGGTTTGGTTCGTTCATAAACTCCATTAAAGTAACTTCCGACTAATTTCTTTCCGGAATATCCTTCCTCAAAGAAACCACGGATTCCCATATATTCATTCCCTAGCGAAAAGACAGATTCTGCCACTTCGCCATATTCGGGATTATATCCATTTTCAATAACTTTCCATTGGTCCGTGATAAAATATTTATCTGCAACTTTTGCCATGATTTTTCCTCCGTCTCATCAGAATTTCTGATGATATTTCTAGTTTTATTGATTGCCGGAAGCGAGGAGATGCAACCGGCAATCCTATGGGTTTTCATTAACCTTTGACTGCTCCACCTGCAGCACCGTCTGTAATCTTCTTCTGGAAAATCACAAAAATAATTGTTGGTGGAATTATCGAGAATGTAATGGCACGAATCATATCGATTGGTGTAGTTCTTGATGTTGTATAAGAATAGAGTTTTACCATTACTGTCTCTTTTCCTGATCCATTTAATACCAAATATGGTAATAAGAAATCGGACCATGCCGCTGTCACCGAGAAAATCACGATTACCATAATAATCGGTTTAGACATTGGCAATACAATTTTGTAAAATATCTGTAAGGCATTACAGCCATCGATTTTTGCGGCTTCAATCAATTCCTTCGGAAGCCCTTCAAAAAATTCTTTAAATAAAATTACGTAAAATGCATTTGCTCCGTAGCATAACCACAGAGGAACAAATGAATTATTTAGTCCCAAACGGTTGATGTTTACATACAACGCAACAATACTTGTGGTTGCAGGAATCAAAAGACTCCACATCACCAGACCATTGATTACCTTATATCCCTTTGGTTTCAAAATTGCCAAAACATAAGCTAACATTCCATTAAAAATAATTGCACTGATGACTGCACCAATTACCATAATGAATGAGTTCTTATAGTATACGAAGAAATGCAGTTTTTCCCAGGTCTGCTGAAAGCCTTCAAAACTAAAGCTTTTCGGGAACAAATCCGTGGAATTCAGCAAGCCTTTCAAATCCTTGAATCCTGACAGCATTACCCAGATTGCAGGGAATACTGCCACAATTCCAAATACAATACATACCAATGTGATTAGCAGGCAGATTATTTTTACTCGGGTGGACTTTACATCAAAACCACGAATGGCTCCGTCTGTTTTGTCCGCATATTTCTTAAAAAACATTGCTCTACCTCCTAATATTCTTCTTTATTCTTAGTCAGTTTCATATACAATCCACTGAGAAGAATTAATACGATACAAATAATTACGGAAAGTGCTGCTGCACTTGGGTAATCATAATCTCTAAATGCATAGCGGTATACTAAAAGCATGATAGAGAGACTTGCATTGTTCGGTCCACCGTTGGTTAACACCAGTGGTTCGTATAAAATCTGGAATACTGCAATCACCTGCAAAATCAACATTGTTTTTCCCAAACTGATAATGCATGGAATTGTAATATGGAAGATTCTCTGAAACACTCCCGCTCCATCAATCGCTGCTGCTTCGTAATATTCCGGATTAATACCACTGATTCCTGCCATATAAATCAATGCCGTAGAGCCCGCTCCCTTCCATGTCAATGCTATGACAATTAACGGAATTACTAACGCCGCATTGTTGAGCCATACCTGTGGTTCAATTCCAACCTTTGATAACAGGATGTTTAACACTCCGGTATCTCCCGGTTTAAAGAAGTATACCCACATCAGAGATACTGCCATTCCCGGAATCATATTCGGAAAATAAATTGCTGTTCGAAACAATCCTTTTCCATGAACGGTTTCTGTAATAAATACTGCCAACACAATCGGAACCATAAATCCAATTACTAAAGACCAACCGATGTATTTAAAGGTATTTTCAAAGGCGGCTTTAAAGTCGACATTATTAACTACATTTGCGTAGTTCTTCATTCCTACAAATTCCTGCAGTTCAACACCTCTGGCTGAATACAGAGACATCCTTACACTTTCCAACAGAGGTTCCCAAACAAAGAAGGCAAACAATATTAATGCAGGAAGCATAATACACCATCCGATGAGATCATTTTTTGTGAACTTATTTTTCTTTACAACCCTTATATCATTCTTTGCTTTCAATTGCGGGTTTCTCCTTTCAATTTCTCTCCTTTAACATACATGCCCCGTTTACAGGGGCATATACGTTGAAAGGGGATTATTTATGAAATTTACTATCTAAGATTTTCTGATAGTTCTCATTTGCTGTATCCATCAATTTCTGAATATCACAATCTTTGTTTGTCACAACATCCTGAAGAACATTTGTAAGCTGTGCATACATTTCCTGTGTATCACCAGGTTCTTCTGATCTTAAGTTTCCTTCTTTAGCAGTTGTATCAAAATAGTTGCTGTATAATCTTTCATCTACATTCTTGTATTCTTCCAGAACTTTCTGTTCTGCTTCAATTCTGTCTTCATTAACCCAACATGGGAATGGTTTAATTACAGGAACACCATTGTTCTTTCT
This sequence comes from Eubacterium sp., assembly GCA_024697845.1. Classification (GTDB taxonomy): domain Bacteria; phylum Bacillota; class Clostridia; order Lachnospirales; family Lachnospiraceae; genus Eubacterium_G. The sequence continues at coordinate 15,188 of JAILRZ010000078.1, forward strand.
CTTTGCAGCATCTGCCTGTAACCCCTGAATCATTGTATCGTTTACATCCGGTGTTCTACCCATAACTTCCAAGAAATCTAATGCAGCATTGATTTCTTTCTTGCTTGCATCCTTAGAGAACATATATGGAGTACCACCTGTTAAGGAATACTGATCTCCGTTAGGTCCTGCCGGGATTGCACACATTGCAAGCTTATCTGTTGCAAGTCCATTAACCTGAGTCGGCTTATCCACTGCATCGTTTGCTGCAATGTACATTGCACAAGCATCCGTTCCAATCTGCTGGAATCCTGAATCCCAGTTTTCAGCTGTTGGATCTGCTGTTAAAACATCATATTTCCATTTCAAATCATATACATATTTCATTGCTTCTACAGCTTCTTTGGAATTTAAGTTTGCTGTATATGTTCCATCGCCATTGTCTTTACAAAGTGTAGCTCCGAATGCCCAAGCGATGTTTGAAAAATGCCAACCACCGGCATTGTCTTTTGCTAATAAGCAGAATCCTGCAGAACCGGTCTTTTCTTTAATTGTCTTAGCAGTTTCTGCAAGTTCTTCCCATGTCTTTGGGAATTTTGGAATTCCATCAGCATCTACTAGGCCTGCTTCTTTAAACAAGTTAACGTTGCACATTACACCTAAAGCATAAGCATCACGAGCAATTCCATAAATGTGTCCATTTTCATCAGACATAATCTTTAACACATCCTGGTTCATTTTCTTGTCCCAGCCTCTTGCCTTAACTTCTTCTGTAATATCTGCTACCAATCCCTGTCTGATTAACTTCTGTGGTTCAGTGAACCATGTATCAAAAATTGTAGGGCAGTTTCCTGAGGATGCTAAAGATACGAATGTATCTGTTGCATATGTATAATGCGCAGGTTCGATTGCAACATCCGGATGTAACTCCTTCATTGTATCTACATACCCTTCAAAAGTTGAAATATCATCAACTAAATCGTCGGAAGGCCATATTCCTAATGTAACAGTTGTCTTTCCGTCATTTTTTTCTTTCTTACTGTTGCCACATCCTGTAACCATTGTTACAGACATTGCTGCGATTAACGCCAGGCTAATCGCCTTTTTTCCAATATTCTTTCTCATAATGATTTTTCCTCCTTTAATCTAATCTCTTGAGAAATAAGTTTAACGATAAACTTTGTATATTTTCCTAAAATCCCGGAAAATATCTAAAGTTTTCTCTTTTTTCCTAATTCATGGTGCTCAGCCTTGCGAATCAGGTTTAACGTTAAACTTATCTTAACATTCTCCATTTTATTTGTCAATATTCTTCATAAAAACATATTACACAATATTTTTGCACGAAAACTAAATAAAAACGATTAGTGAATTGTGCAAAATGCACAAAGTACTAATCGTTGCCTCCTTCTAGCATTTGTATTGTTTACTTCAATATCTTTTCCATTCCAATTTTCTGCGGAACCATTCCCATCGTTTCATAAAATTTCATTGCTCCGGGATTGCAGGTCCATACATTCAATGTCACATTATAGCACTGTTGCTCTCTGGCATAATCCAGTACATATTGATACAAAGCCTCTCCAATTTTTTGTTTGCGCATCGACTCGTCCACACAGATGTCATCTATATAAAGTGTTCTTACATCTGTCAAAACAGAATCCCCTACAACTTGTTTCATTATGCAAAACGCATGTCCCTGTGGAATGTCCTTTTCGTCTACCCATACGAATACTGGTGTCTCTTCATTTTCCAGAATTCTCTCCAGCTCCTCAGCGGAATATTTTGTTGCCGGTCCCCGAAACAGGTCCGGTCTTCCCATATGATGAACCATGTCCACCTGTACCAGCAGTTCCAAAATTCTCGGAATATCTTTTCTCAATGCTTTTCTGACTTTTCTCATTATTGTTCCTTTCTATTTTCAGTAATTAACCGTATATTTCGCAGTATTCTATTTATACCGTACTCACCCTTATCAAACTTAGAACGTCGGACGGTATATTTCGCAATATTCATTATATACGGTAGCCCTAGCTTTCAAAATTCAAAATTTGGACAGTATATTTCATAATATTCTTTCTATACCGTATTCCAACCTTTCAAATTTTCAAATTCGGACGGTATATTTGAAAATATTCTATCTATACTGCTTTTCACACTTTCAATTAGTCAAAATCGGACGGTATATTTCGTAACGATCAATTCCTATTGTATCTCTAAAAAAATCCATCCATTTTATCAAAATCAAACTGTACCTGTTCATCTATCCAGGAACGTTGCTCTGGAATGTGAACCACATCATCTACACGACCGTGCCCAATCAAAAATGGCGAGTTTGAATCGTGTTTTCTCATGTTTTCTTCAACTTCCTTTTTTCTCGTATTTGCATAGCAGTATCTGCACATATGGCCACAGGTATCATACCCTCCGATATCTGCTCCCAAATAACAGGAACAGGCCAAACCACGCTGGTTCTTTTTCTTCGGTGCTTTCAAATGACGATGCAACGCTCCTTCAAAAACTTCCATAGTCAGGCAGCCTTTACAGTCCACGCCGAACCGTTCCAGTTCCGTTCCTTCTGCACAGGCCTTTAATATCATTCCATTGCTCTGTGCAATTTCTGCCAATGCCTTCCCCAATAGCAAACGTTCACTTTCCGTAACTTCTCGGGCCTCAGGGAAGTTACGCTGAACTTTTTTATATAAATCAATAAAGGAAATTACACAGGTTTTTGTATAACCCGCCAAGGTTCCTGCCATATGCTTAAACTCTGCTATGTGTCGTTCAATGGTATATACCTGATTTACCAAAATCGGATCATATCTCCAGGCAATAGAGTCCACTCCCACGATTCTTGACAGCCTTCGAAAATCCTGTAATACAACTTCTTTTTCCGGGACATTGGGTTCTATTTCTTTTCCGTAAGGGGTAATCGTTACAAACCAGTATTGTCCATAAGGCCTTAACAGTTCCATATACGGAAACATGGGTGCCGGATTCTTGGTACAAAAGCCAATCAAATCCACCACATCGGGAGACAAACTATATCGTGTCACCTGCTCCGGATAGTAAGGATTTCTCACCATTACATATCCCTCTTTGATTCTATTTGCAAACCAAGGGGCATAAAAAGCCGGAATATCTGTTCTTGCTCCTGTCTGAATAATCATATTATTCCCCCTTCCTTCAATCTATATTTTTATTATACACGAACCCTTTCTAATAAAAAATATGCCTCTGCAAAAAAGCAAAGGCATTTCATAAAAATCAATTCTTTATAATGACATTTCATACTGGTTTTGATTCTGAGTTGAACCCAAATCACGACCATTCATTTTCATTAACTGGTTCAGCAAGATAAAGTTAATTACCCATAAAACAATTCCCACTATCAAATAGGTTCGTGCAGCACTCGGCTGTTCATTTTTCTTAACAGCCCAAAGAATAATTCCAGCAATCGGAATCAAAAGCACTAAAATAATCCAACCAACAGATACAACATCTGTAGACGATTTTCTCTTTCCCTTTCCTGTTCCATCACTTTGTCCACAATTCGGACATCTTGTTTCCCTATCAAACATCTGGAACCCACAATTTTCACAATACTTCATTTTTCATTACTCCTTTTCTCTTGTATTTCTACTACTATTAATCAATAGCTGCACTCAATAGTTTACCAATCTCTTCTTCAACTGTCAAGTTCCTTATCTTTATCAAAATATGTTTTATATTTCTCATAGCAACCCATCAATTTTCCAATACAAAAAAGCAAAGCTGATGCCGAAACAGCAACTCTGCCAATAAGTTTTACAAATCCTCTTTGCAATGACTTTATTTAACTTTCACTTTCACAGATTTTGTTAAACCATTTCTGGCATAAACATAAATCGTTGTTGTTCCTTTTCTTACCGCTGTAATCTTACCTTTCTTAGCTTCATAGTTTTCCACCTCTCTATTCAATTGTATCCGTTCCATTCACCATACCTCTTTTAACAAGAAATATGACTGATGTCTTGATTTTATCAACCCCACCAAAAAAACAAGCAATTTTCTCTTTTAAATTCATAATAATGTTTCAAATTTGCAAAAATAAATCCAAGGAAAAAATATTTCCTCAGATTTATTTTGAACCGATCTTTTTATCTGTTTTTTCCAATTGTAACCAGCTTTGCTTTTAAGGCAAAGCCGATATTTTGATAACATCGATTGGAAGAAACATAATCGGCATCAGCATAAAGAATTGGTGTTTTTTCCTCCTTGATAATTTCTTCACACACTTGATTAATCAACCAGCCAGCGTAACGCTTTCCGCGTTCTTCCTCTACCGTATAACACTCTGATACTGCAATATATTCATCGGATTCAAAACGCTTTGCGCAGAAGGACACTGCTTTTCCCTCACTGTTTCTCCATACAAACAAATTCTGTTGTTCAAGACCTTCCTTAGCGCTCTTGATACTATCCTCTTCGGAAACAACAAGTCCACTGATTGCCTGACTTGCTTCCCGTGTCAGCCTTGCCGCAAGTTCAACTTCTTCTTTGGCAATTCTTCCACCTGTTCCATCGACCCTTTCTTTCGGCTTTTTCGGAACCGGACATTCATAAGAATTGATATTTACTAATGCTTTAAACCTTCCCCCTTCTTCATTGATTCTCCCTATTAAATAATCGGCAATATCATATCTGGTATTAATCTTATAGTCACTAAGTGGCGCGAACTCTGTTTTCAGTATTTCATAAATCTGTTCCAGTTCTTCCTTCGTAACATCCTTTGCTGTCCAGACCCAAATCGGATAAAAGTTTGTTCCGGAACAGGTGATAACGATTCTCTTATGGTCTGTAATAACCGTTCCCCAAGCATCTCCAATGATACGATATAATACCGCATAAGGTACTTTATCTTCCTCGATTAATGCTCTTAATTCAGAGCAATCCTGATTCTCATACTTCTTCATTTATACAACCTCCTCTGTTTTAAATTCTATGTCGTCTCTCACATTCTTTACAGCAATCTGAAAGTCATCCTCGTAAATGACTTCTCCCGGAATTTCATTGCACTCCGACTTGTACAACTGCGTACCGTACTTCTTTGCCATTTCACGGTAAAATGTCATCTGTTCATAGATGTCATTCCCCTGGGCATTGTCCTTAAACCATGTAACAGCACCATCCGGGTTCCCCTGCTCATAGAATGGTGGCACCGGAAGTGCTTTTTCAAAATACGCTTTATTCTTCCAATATTCCTCCACTTCTTTCTCGTTCATGATTCCTTCATCTACCAGTTTCCAGACCGCAGTAAAAATGCCTCGGGGCTGTCCGGTAATGTAGGCTTTTTCCTTCGTGTGTATTCTGTAATATTTCATTTTGCCTCCTTATACAAAAAGAACCATCAAACAAATTCATTGTCTGATGGTTCTTCTTCCTACACTATTAATAACTTTATTTTAGTAAATCAGTCATCCTGCAGCATCAAATAATTTCCATCAGCAATAAAACCATAATCGCAATGAATCATAGCCATAATCATGTTAATATGCAAATGTGAAATAATTCTCTTGTTCTGCATGATGCTCTCCTTTCAAAAATTATATCGATATAATTATCACTTATGATACACACTTTAAAGACACATGTCAAGATTCTCTTAACCGAAATCCTCGCTTATATAATATAGTATCCGTATAATTCCATTCCCCATTGATGTTTTTTTCCAGGCTTGGAATATTGATTGGTAACTCACCCGGCATATTCCCGTCGCCTAAAACAGCTATTATTGCAGCCGGAAGATTGTCACTTAAAAGAATAAACTTAACCCCATTTTCATGGGCATCAGACATGATCTTGTGTTTGTTCTTAGCAAGCGGTAGAACTGATTGTACAGAAATCGCTAGAGCTACACATAATAGAATACTTACTAATTTCTTAATCATTATAGCTAGCTCTTTTATCCTCTCTGTCTATTGATCTGCCAATTCGTTCTGTCCATTTCTAATTGAATCATATACTTTTTGATATCTCTGAACTTTTGT
>JAILRZ010000110.1 GCA_024697845.1 Eubacterium sp.
TACTTTATATTGCTTTCCTGTTGCCTGAAATCCGATATCAGCCTGAACTTCATAATCATTCGGTGTAGCACCTCTATATACGTGAATTGGTCTAATAGCGGCACATTTATAATCAGGTATATCGACAAATGATGAAATACCGACTTTTTCTTTAAAGGTCTTCTTCTCCGTTTGCACAGTTAATACTAGTACGGCGTGTCCTTCAGTTATCATCTTTAATTTACATTTTGATTTTCCTAAAGTACCAGTTTTATCAACAATTTTAAAAATGCTTGTGTTTGAACTTTCCCATTTTACTTTAATAATTTTTCCGTAACTACTTGGTACTGTAAAAGATACATTATTTTGTGTTGTTTTGCCAACCTCACATTTCATATTGTGACGTTCACTGCCGTTGTAATTAATTTTTACTGGTGTAGTTGCTGCCGAGATTGCTTCACTACTTACTGCTGTTCCAACAAGAGTCATTCCGACTACAATTGCTGCTGTTGCAATAAATTTCATTGCTTTTTGTTTTATTAAATTTTTCATGCTTTTTTTTCCTATGGTTCATTCCATAGAACTCCTTTCAATTTTTTCCTTGCATATTATAACGATAGATTAAAAATAAGTCAATGTTACCGGTTTGCTCATTTTTTACCTATATGTATAACAAAATGTTGCTGAATCTCACTTAACCTAGTACATTTTCTATTTTTTTAGGCTGTTCACTATAATAAGCATAAACTTCTTTTAAACAGTTTAAATTGTATTTTTTCATTTTAGCAAACTGCTTTGCTTCACTAGGTTTGATGTCAAAATAATCAACGATGAAATCAATACATCTATGTTTTTCATCTTCTTTTTGGCTCTTATCTTTACCGTTCCTTCTTTCTGTTTAATATACTAAAAACAATAAATAATACATATAATAGTATTTCTATGATTAACAAAACTCGGTTGATGGAAAGTCCAACAGATGTTTCTACTTCTCTTTCTGCAAAAAAATCAATTCCAACCTTATAAATCCATGCAGCAATTCCATTGAAAATCAACCCGCAAATATCCGTTCCAATGTTTGCTTTAATTAAAAATATTAAAGCTGCAAAAACACTTAATCCAACGGGAACAATAAACTCAATCAGATATTCGGTTCCCCAACTATTTCCTAAAGTGTCATAACAAATCTGAACAGACTTTATCGCATTAAATGATTTTACATATGGCAAAAACAACACTGCAATTTGAATCAATCCCACTAAAACAACACACCACTTTATTACTTTTTTTCCCATACCGAATTCCTCCTAATCCATTTCCAATGATACTCCTAGCAATTTTTCATTAATACGATTCATAACCTTTGTATAATATATCAATTCTTCATCTGTTAAATCTTCTTTCATATCCTTTAATTCTTCCATTGTTTCTGTATACTGATTCATCATATCCGTATAATCTTCAAGCATAGAAACTGAATTTTCTGGATCTTCAGAATAGTCTTTCATAAATTTTACATATTTATCAAAAAACTTTTCATACTCCTTCATCGAATCTTTGAAATCCTGGCTCACTCCGGATTTCTTTTCTTTTTTCTTTTGGGTTTTCTTTTCTTTTTTCTCTTTAGTTTTTTCGTTCTCCTCCTCATCATCGTCTTCAACAACATCATCATCTGAATCGTCATTCTGAATTTCTTTCATCATTTCATTATACTTTTCAGCACTATTGTTACTGTCACTGCTCTTTCCACATTTCGCTAATGCAAAAATCAAAATTAACATCATAACCCAAATCAATGTTTTTCTTTTTTTCATTTCACCACACTCCTCTCCTGGTAAAACAGTGCGGTGCCAACCTTTTGAAAGCTGGCACTGCACTTCGCCTGAATTAAAAATCACTCAGAAGAATTTCAACCTGCTTTATGATTTTTTCAATTCCGTTCCGTTCTGCTGTCAAGTGTTCTTTTTGCTTCTGAAGCATAAGAATCGCTTCTTCTCTGGAAGCTTCTGTTAATGCTTTAATTTCTTTAAGGCGAAATCCCATACTTTGATAGAAGCGAATCTGAGCAATTCTATTCTGAGTTTCTTCATCATACAACAAATGCCCGTACTTATTTTTTCCTGTTGCATGAACCAACCCCGCTTTTTCGTAGCCTTGAACTACTCGTCTTGTAATATTCAAGTTCTCACATACTTCGCGTAAAGTTTTTTCACTTGCCATACTTCCTCCTTTCATCAGCGTAAAACTGCACGCAACGTGCAGTCAAAAATTTTTTTAAAAAACTTCTGTATAAGAGAACTTGTTTTTTTTGCGAATTGAGTTATTGTTTTTTGACACAAAAAAAAGACCTTTTAGCATCTGCTAAAAAGCCTTTTTTGCCGCTTTCTATTCTATTTTCATCAGATATTGGTAACTCTTTTTGTACTTTTCCAGTCGTTCCAAATCCCTTTCACTTATTTGTTCCAGCCTTGTTAAATCCATATTGTGTTCCAGGTCTTTGATTTTAACTGCTCTTGCAACAGGATTCTCTCCGATTCTTCGAATGTAATCAAAGTAATTTTCCGTTTTTGTTCGTGTAAGTGTTTTCAGCGCATCCGTAACCTCTTTCGTAAATCCCATCTGTTCCAATTCCGCCACCGTCACTTCCGTGTCTTCCAAAAGATCATGAAGCAATGCAACGATAGTTGTAACCTCATTCTTCATCTGTTCCGCCACATGAAAAGGATGAAATATATAAGGGAGTCCGGACTTATCCACCTGATTTTTTTGTTTTTCAAACATTAATTTCATTGCTTTCTTTGTCATTGGCGTATAAATCATTCTATCCTCCCCTTATTGATACCATTCTGGTGTTTCACCAAAATCATCCATTAATATTGTTTCCATTTCACCCTTTAATTTTTCACAGAAAACAGCCACTTCATTTAGTTTTTCTTTTGCTTCTTCTTCATTGGCTGCACAAAGAATGTTTTGAGTGGTTGAAAGCAAAAAATTATGTCCACGAATATAAATATACCAGTAGAAATAATCAGGACAGTTCTGTGTTCTATCAAATAGAATTTCATATACGTGATTATGTCGATCTATACTCGACACGACGTTCATTCCCGGTAAAAGTTTTTTTCTTTTTTCAAGTAGGAACGTTGTATTGCGAAAAGCTGTTTTAATCTTCATTTTATCAACAAGCTTGGGAACGAATTCAGTTTCGCCAAATTTTATCTTTGTTCTTTCATCCAAGGACACTGTATCTATTTTCCCTTTTAGAATATTGTTGCATTGACGAATCTTTTCCTGCAATTCCCAACTCTTTTCCAAGTCTTCTCTACAAACTATTTCTTTGCTAACAGGAATTCCTAAATATTTTTTCAATCTTTTAACAATAGCTGTTGTGTCTCTTGGTTCTCCACATTCATTCGTTGATTCAATCACAACACTGACATAATTCTTTTTATTTCCATCATCGTACTCTCGTCCAATAATAATCTGACTATTGATAATATGATGTGTCGATACAATTCCTGCACTTTCTCTGTTTTTATATTCTAATTCATCATATAACGCTGCGTCCTTTATTCCCGCATGAAACCAATCAATTTGATTGAAAACTACATTTCCCGTAACGTTAAATCCTCTCGGACATTTTGACACAATTTCAAATAAAGAGTTCCAGTCTTCTTTTTCAGCATAATATTTGCCTTTTTTCCATTGTGGTGTAATACTTGTTAACACTTGACTTCTGTATGGTTCATATTCAAAGATATATTTTGAAAGATTTGGATATTTTTCAACAATGGACTCAATGTTGCTCATAAACGGGTTTATGGTGAAATAAATATTCTGGTAAGAAAGTTGAAGTTCCTTTAACATCCAATCCACATATTTTTTTGTATCTTTAAATCTTACTATTTTTGCAATATTAAACGTATAGACATCAAAAACCCTCATATGTTTTTTCTACCTTTCTTTTGTCCAGTGTAACTATTGTATCACACCACAATACTTTTTCGTGTAGTTCTTTTAGTATTTACGACTCAGAATGTAATAAGAAATAGTGTACACCATCAATAACGCACACATAGAATACATTAAAGTCAACTGAACCTGCTCCTGTCCCAGAATCATTGCAATTACACTGGAAATTGCCAGGCCAATCACCATAATATATCCTGCCCAGGACCAGCTCTGCATTCTCAAATATTTATTTCTTTCGTCCGATACTTCTACATCAATTTTTTCTCGATACTCCGGATCTCTGCGATACTTCAGATTCCTCATTACCTGAAGAATTCCCACGGCAATAAATCCGCCACCCATTCCTCCATAGTATGTTGATTCTATTACTTCCGCTACAGAAAGTCCTAATAATACCACGCCTAATACAATCCAAAAAATACTCAATGCTAATCTTTTATTATTATACATAGCTATTCCTCCTCAAATATAAAAACTTCCTCTATGGTCATTCCAAAATATTTTGCCAGCCTATACGCCAACATGATTGATGGATTGTAACG
>JAILRZ010000122.1 GCA_024697845.1 Eubacterium sp.
AACTTTAGATGCGGTTGCCCACCTGGCGGAAGCTAGGACTCAAAAAACAGGCCTGACACCTTAGGTTTTTTACAAAAGATCTTTTAATGAACGCAGTATATTTTTATACTGCGTTTTTTGGTGCGAAAAATGGAGGGAAGAAGAGGGGGAAATAGAAACAGAGTATGAAAAAACTAATCATATTTTTGACCATAATACTCTTACTAACGGTGACGGTCTTTCGAATCAACTCGGTAGAATTGATGAAAAGTATTACGATTTCAGAGTTGTCCCAAAAGACAAATGAAGTAACGGAAGTTCCTGGGAAAGAGATAAAGGAACAGAACTTTCAGGTGAGAATTGTAATTTTAAATTTTGATGATCACAGAATCGGACATCACAAGGTTACAGTTAAAGGAAAGAACTTTAAAGTTTATAGTGGGAAGAAGGTTCAGAAAAAATCAGAAATGAATCAACTGGTTCTACGGCCGGATAGTCCGGCTTTTAATGAGTGCAGTAATGTTCGGATTGAATCTCAGGATGGAGTGTACTTGGAGGGGAATCCTCGTGGGAAAATTAAATATTATGGAATTCTTTATTGCTATCGTGAAGAAAATCATATTGTAGTAGTGAATCAGGTGGATTTGGAAACATATGTTGCAGCGGTTGTAGGGAGTGAAATTGGCGGAAATGCACCAATGGAAGCATTAAAGGCTCAGGCAATTTGTTCAAGGACCTATATTTGTAATGAAAAAGCTGAACCATATAAAAAATATCAGGCGCAGGCAGATGATAGTACGGACTATCAGGTATACAATTACCAACCTCCAACAAAGCAATGTTTCAAGGCCGCGAAAGAAACAAAAAATATGATATTGACTTATGGCGGAAAGCCGATTAAAGCATACTATTTTTCGACTTCCTGCGGTTATACGACAAATGGCAGGATTTGGGGACGAGAAAAACAGCCCTATCTGAAAGGAGTTCAGGTAGCATCAAAATATGAGAGTCTTCATCAGGAAAAATTTGAACAGATAATCCGAAAAAAAGGAAAGGGATATGAGAAAAAATGTCCTTATTTTCGATGGAATTGTTATTTAAGTGCGGTACAAATAGAGCAAGGAGTACGAAAACTGATGGGAGTGGACATTGGACACTTAGAACGAATAGAAATTCATGAGCGGGGAGAAGGGGGCGTTGCATTACAAATGACAGTTTACGGAGATTTAAGACAGGTTGTGGTGAATAATCAAATGCAAATCCGTAAAATTCTGGTTTCTCCATATATGATTTTAAAACTTCAGGATGGAACAGAAAAAAGTGGATTGATTTTACTTCCCAGTGCTTTTATTTCTGTTGATACAATTTATAACAGACGCGTAGTATCCGGTGTGAAAATATATGGTGGCGGGTATGGACATGGTTCGGGAATGAGTCAGAATGGAGCTATTGAAATGGCAAAGAAAGGGAAAACATACCAAGAAATTCTTGAAAAGTTTTACCATAAGGTTCGCATTCAGAAACGAACTGCATTATGAAGTTTTTTTGCTTTCAGGGTATGCAAATTTTGTGATTTCCGCACCAAGAAAAACAATGTAAAAACAGAAGTAAAGCCAAAACATTAGCAAAACAAGACCGGTAAAACTTCCATAGATGTAAGACATTCTGAAGAAGTTATCCACATATATGGAAAAAGCATAAGAGAAAATAGACCAACCTAAGGCTGAAAAAACAGCACCGGGAAGGACCGTGTGAAAAGTGGTTCTCTTAAAATTCAGAATTCGGAACAGTAATGCAAAGTAAAGTACCAGAATTATAAAAGCAGAACTGTATCGCACCAAGTTGAAGGTAAAAGAAAGTGCTTCAAATTTTGGCGCATAAGAAATTATTAACTTCAATAATTTGTTACCGAATACGACTAAAGTCATAGTTACGATTAAAGTAAAAATGAAGAAAACGGTATAAATCATAGAGATGATTCTTGCAATAAAAGTATTCCATTGCTGATGCAGGTTAAAGATATCAAAAATCCCTTTCATAATCGCATAAATTCCTTTGGAAGCGGACCAAATCGCAAGAATAGCGGTAATGGAAATCAATGTTCCGGAAGCATGAGTATATACTTCGTTTACCACTTGGATGAGAATTGGATTCAGTGATTGAGGAATATACGTATTAATCAAGTAGATAATATAGGATTCATCAAATGCAGTATGAGCTAATGCGTTCAAAAAAAGCAATGCAAAGGGAAATGCTGATAAAAACATAAAAAAGGCAGCCTGGGCAGAATAAACATCAACACGATCTTCAGTTGCAGTTGCAAAAAATTTATATATATTATTCCAAATGTTGATAACTCGCTTCATCAATATTTCTCCGTTGCACTTGTTTTTAATATATGCAATAGTATATCATTTTTTTCAATAATCAACAATGAAATCATGGGAAAGAACAAAAAAAAACGGTTGTTGACACTGTTTTTTCTCTGTGCTAGAATTGATAAAGGTTTAAAGGCTATGAATGTGTCAGTAGATACTTATTTCCCTTTAGAGAGAAGAATTCATGGGCTGAAAGGTTCTTCAGGTTCAGATAAGTATTGAATTTCCCACAGGAGCTGCGTTTTTGAAAATAACAGTAGGAAACGACGTAAGATGTGCGTTAAACAGAAATGAGCGTTTGTAGAAATACAAAAATCAGGGTGGTACCGCGGAGTTATTTCGTCCCTTCGAATTTATTGATTCGATGGGGCTTTTTTTTGTTTACACGATGAGGAACATGCAGAAAGCTTGCATTCGTGCATCTCACCATCGTGATACAATCCCAAAACAAGCGTTGCTGTTTCGGTGATTACGTCCTTCGAAGCAATGAAAAGAACTTATTAAAATAAAGGAGAAAAAAGATGAAAGAAAAGTTACAGGCAATTAAAGAAGAAGCAATTGCAAAACTGACAGCGTCTGACAATCTGGATACATTGAACCAGATTCGTGTTGAAATTCTTGGAAAAAAAGGGCAACTGACTGAAGTAATGAAAGGGATGAAAGATGTTGCACCGGAAGACAGACCAAAGGTTGGTCAGTTGGTAAATGATACTAGAAAAGCTATCGAAGAAAAATTAGAAGAAGTAAAAAATGAATTACAGGCAAAGGCAAGAGAAGCAAAATTAAAGGCAGAAGTAATTGATGTTACCTTGCCGGCAAAGAAGAATAAAATTGGACATAAGCATCCAAATACTTTGGCTTTGGAAGAAATGGAACGTATCTTTACAGGAATGGGATATGAAGTCGTAGAGGGACCGGAAGTTGAATTTGATTATTACAACTTTGAAGCTCTGAATATTCCGGAAAATCATCCGGCAAAAGATGAACAGGATACTTTCTATATCAATAAAAATATTGTGCTTCGTACACAGACATCTTCCGTTCAGGCGAGAGTTATGGAAAAAACACAGCCACCAATCAGAATTATTTCACCGGGACGTGTATTCCGTTCCGATCAGGTGGATGCAACTCATAGCCCATCCTTCCATCAGGTAGAAGGTCTGGCAATTGATAAAAACATCAATTTTGCAGATTTAAAAGGAACCTTGGAAGAATTTGCCAAGGAATTGTTTGGACCGGAAACAAAGACGAAATTCCGTCCACATCATTTCCCATTTACAGAGCCAAGTGCAGAAATGGATGTTAGCTGCTTCAAGTGTGGAGGAAAAGGATGTCGTTTCTGTAAAGGAGAAGGCTGGATTGAAATTCTCGGTTGTGGAATGGTTCATCCACACGTTTTGGAAATGTGTAATATTGATCCGGAAGAATATCAGGGATTCGCTTTTGGTGTTGGCTTGGAAAGAATTGCACTGTTAAAATACGAAATTGATGATATGAGATTATTATACGAGAACGATGATCGTTTCTTAGGACAGTTCTAAAGGAGGGAAAAAGAATGAATACACCATTATCATGGATTAAAGCGTATGTTCCTGACTTGGAATGTACGGATCAGGAATATATGGACGCAATGACATTGTCAGGAACAAAGTGTGAAGGCTTTGAAAGACTGGATGCTGATTTGGAAAAGATTGTCGTTGGTCAGATTGAAAAAATCGAAAGACATCCGGATGCTGACAAATTAGTTGTATGTCAGGTAAATGTTGGAACGGAAACTGTACAGATTGTAACAGGTGCACCAAACGTAGCAGAAGGACAGAAGGTTCCGGTTGTACTGGATGGTGGACGTGTCGCAGGTGGACACGATGGCTCTAAGACTCCGGGAGGAATTAAAATCAAAAAAGGAAAACTTCGTGGTGTTCCGTCATACGGAATGATGTGTTCCATTGAAGAATTAGGATCTTCTACAGACTTCTATCCGGAAGCACCGGAAGATGGAATTTATATTTTTGATGACAGCGTTGAAGTTGGAGCAGATGCTGTGGAAGTATTAGGCCTTCATGATACAGTATTTGAATACGAAATCACGTCTAACCGCGTTGACTGCTATAGTGTTCTTGGTATTGCAAGAGAAGCGGCAGCAACGTTCAAGAAGCCTTTTGTTGCGCCGGAAGTGAAGGTGACAGGAACAGAAGGGGATGTGAATGATTATATTTCCGTTGAAGTAAAAGATGCAGATTTATGTTCAAGATTCTGTGCAAGAGTTGTAAAGAACGTTAAGATTGGACCTTCTCCGGAATGGATGCAAAGACGCCTTGCAGCTTGTGGAATCAGACCAATCAATAATCTTGTTGATATTACAAACTATGTAATGGAAGAATTCGGTCAGCCAATGCATGCATATGATTTATCTACAATTGCTGACAATAAAATAGTTGTTCGTAGAGCAACTGAAGGAGAAAAATTCGTGACATTAGATGGTCAGGAAAGAACATTGGATTCTAAAATGCTGATGATTTGTGATGGTGAAAAGCCGGTTGGTTTAGCAGGAATCATGGGCGGAGAAAACTCTATGATTACCGATAGTGTTGATACAATGTTATTTGAAGCAGCTTGCTTTGATGGAACCAATATTCGTCTTTCATCTAAGAGAGTTGGTCTTAGAACAGATGCATCCGGAAAATTCGAAAAAGGATTGGATCCGAACAATGCAGAAGCAGCAATTAACAGAGCTTGTCAGTTAATTGAAGAATTAGGTGCAGGAGAAGTTGTTGCCGGAATGGTAGACGTATATCCGGAAAAGAGAGAACCAAAAAC
Organism: Eubacterium sp.; assembly: GCA_024697845.1. GTDB lineage: Bacteria > Bacillota > Clostridia > Lachnospirales > Lachnospiraceae > Eubacterium_G. Next base: position 5,175 of record JAILRZ010000122.1, read on the forward strand.
AATTCAGTTTGATGCTGATAAGGTGAATAAAATCATCGGTTTTAATTTAACAGAAGAACAGATGATTCGTTACTTCCCAGCATTGGAATTGGAATATGATGCAGCAACAAAAACCATTACAGTACCAACCTTCCGTCAGGATTTAATTGGAATGTGTGATATAGCAGAAGAAATTGCAAGATTCTATGGATATGATAATATTCCAACAACCCTTCCATCAGGAGAGGCTACCACAGGAAAACTATCAGAAAAATTAAGAATTGATGAAATTGCAAGAAGTGTTGCTTTATATTGCGGATTTTCTCAGGGAATGTCTTATTCCTTCGAAAGTCCAAAGGTATTTGATAAATTATTATTGCCGGCAGACTCTGAATTAAGAAATGCTATTGAGATTTCGAACCCATTAGGGGAAGACTTCAGTGTTATGAGAACAACTTCTTTAGACGGAATGTTGACTTCTTTGGCAACAAATTACAATCGTCGAAATAAAGATGTCCGATTATTCGAAATGGGAAATGTGTATTTACCAAAGGCATTGCCATTAACAGAGTTGCCAGACGAAAGAATGCAGTATACTTTGGGATTCTACGGAGATGGAGATTTCTTCACTATGAAAGGTGTGGTTGAAGAATTCTTGGATCAGGTAGGAATGAAGAAGAAAGTAAGTTATGATGCAAAGGCTGGAAAGAGCTTCCTTCATCCGGGACGTC
>JAILRZ010000125.1 GCA_024697845.1 Eubacterium sp.
AACTTTACTCATGTCCACTACCCCAGTTTTCTTTAAGTATTCGAGAGATACTTTTTCCCGAGGCATGATAACAGAAGCATTATCGCTTAATACCGATATCATTTTTTTTGATTCAGCCTTTTCAAAAGGGCCAAATGCTTGTGGAAGTAGTACAACTCTTGTCCCTTCATTCTTTAATGTCCTTAACTGTTCCTCAACCTGAGAAATATATTTAAATGGCATTAAGAATTGGTCGGAATACCTGAAACCACTTCCATCCAAATAATAATCTACTTTCCCCAAAGAGATTTTGTGAGGCATTATTTTATATGGTAGATGAAGAACTCTGTAAATGCCATCTAGATGACATTTTTTCTCCAATTCTCTCATAGGAATGCACCTCAAATCAAGACTGGTAATAATGGAATCTATTCCGCAACTCACTCTATCCTTTGAGATAAAAACCTTAGCATGGGGGTGACGCCTTTCAATCTCTTGAAGAATAGCATAGAGCATCAGCTCTGCACCTTTATTATTGGTTTCAACGCCTGTTAATACTATTTTCATTTTTATCTTATTTCTGTAAAAGCATCCGACATCTACTGATTAAAAACAATAGTTTCTTTTTGAATGAAAACCTGGTACGTGGATTGAATCTAATTCTATTCCCGGCTTCCAAACTGTTAATTTTTTCAATTTCTGACTTATTTAGCTCAAAATCAAAAATATCGTAATTCTCATTAATATGCTTCTCCGAAGACGAAGCAGGGATCGGGATGCAATTAGTATCAACATCCCAACGTAATATTACCTGATTTACGGTCTTGTTATACTTCTCTGCGATTTCTTTCAAAATAGGGCTTTCTTGTAGGCCCTTATCCATCCTCGCCACAGGGGAATACGCCATAACCGCCACTTCATTCGCGTGACAAAAATTAACGAGATCTTGCTGCTGAAATAACGGATGCCGTTCAAACTGGTTAATGGCAGGCTTTACTCTACAGAAAGACAGCAGCTCTTTCATATACCCAAGATCAAAATTACAAACACCAATTGCGTCACATTTCCCTTTCAGATATAAATCTTCCATCTTTCTCCATTGCTGTTTCCATAAGTATGGATAAGGCCAATGTAGTAGATAAATATTTAATGCTCCTATTTTTTCTTTGCTCTCTTCAAAACACTTTTCTAGCTCATGAGTACGGAGCGGTTGCGAAAACTTCGAGATAACCACCAGGTCGCTTAAGTCAGCCCCAACAAGTCCTACTCCAACAAAGGTCTCGTTGCCATAATTATCCGAAGTATCTATTAGGCGGAAACCTGTCTTCAAGGATACCGGTAAACTATCAGCTAATAATTCCTTATATGGATATGTTCCGGTACCAATCGTCGGAATTACCTTACCGTTATTAAGTTTTACATCCATCATACTCGACTAATACTTTTCTGTTAATATGCGAAGAGTAGATAGTGGCACATACTCTCCTATCGCGTCAAAATCACGCTCCTGCAGCAAACGTCTTACCTCAGTTGCATTGATAACTCGCTTTTCGTCCAATGACATACGGGGAATCTCACAAAACTCCATTCCGTATTTGGGGAGAATTTTGCTCATGTTCTCATTATAATTTTTAGTCACGGGGTCAAATGGTTCTTCTCCAGCAAAGCGTTTCTTTATCATCAAAGGTGGAGCTATATGCTTGCAGAAGGTTTCCACATCCATCGAAACATCAAAATTCTTCTCTTTTACATAATCCTTCATGAAATATTCCGGAAACGTAAGGGAAGATATGATAAATTTACCACTTGAAACAACAACCACATTTGGCAAATCCGCGGTTCCTGCTTTCACCATCTCAAATCGATCGTCATACTTAAAGAACGATTTATCCTCCTTCACGACAAAGATATAAAGCCGGTCAACTTGCCTTGCGGCAAATTCTATCAAATATCGATGTCCTTTGGTAAATGGATTACAATTCATTACAATTGCGCCATTGACCATCGAATGACCTGTAAGCGGATATTCCTTAATGATCTTATCAGTGTATTCCGTTATCTCCCTTTGGAAATCCGATTTGTTATTCTTTTTCAGATAAGCATTCAGGTTTTCAGAATTAAACCCATCATATAAAGATGTATTTACAGGTTTACCAGAGAAAGATTGCTGAATCATATCCTTGGCTACAATCTCTGCCACATGCTGATAACCGATGTGGTTCATATGACCAGGTCTGTCATAGAAGCACCATTTTGCCTCCGGGTATTCATGCCACTCGTGCGTAATTTCTTTATATTTTACTCCAGCCTCTTCCCAATGACTTAGCAATCGTTTATCTATATGTTTCATATAGAACAAAACGATATCTCCCTCTTTAAATCCAATACAATCATTCAGAAAATTATGTATCAGATACTGATCTTCTCCTCCCCACAAGCCATGATTAACAACGCGTACATTCTTTTGAAGCTGTAGTTGGATCTGACTAGGCAAACTATTCTTGTCTTCAACGGCATACCCAAACGCCCCACAACGTCCATAAATATGGATGGTCTTTTCATAATGTTCTGGCTGATAACATACAATACGTTGGCCTTCTATAACATTCACATACTTACTGGAAAAGTCCTCGTGTCTGTAAACATTTCCCTTTTCAATCACCTGCGGAATCTTCCCCAATTCTTGGATATACTCTTTGCTGTATAACTCTCCAAATAGCTCCTTGAGATCTGTTTCGTATTCGTCAATATGCTCCAACAAAGTGGGAAAATTCAAATGTTTTTCCATTCTATTCAGAGCAGAAACAGAATAATCAAATCCGCCTTTCTCTTTTCCTATTCTATTGTAATAATAGACCGGCACATTCTTTTTAGCGAGCAACAATAAGGCATCCTTCATTGCAAAATATTGAGAAGATAAAAGCTCTGTCCTATTATAAGGAGCCCTTTTCATTCCCAAAAGCGCAGCTATTTTCCTAATGATCCGCAAATTCGTGACTATTACATTCTTCTTATTTAACCCCTGGTATAACTTCCAGAATTCGATTAAGCCGTTAATGAAGATGGTATTCAAATCCATTTCATTATAATAATCTCGTATGATTCTATCAGTAATATTCTTATTCATCATATTATTTACCAATCATGTTTTTTAAAGGTCTATATAATTTTCTTAATACTCTCACGAATATATTCTTGTTACGATTATCTATGATTAATTTTTCAGCAGAAACATAGTAGCCTTCTTTAAAGAATAAATCAAAGAATGCGGAGCGATTAGGATTTTCCTTTGGATGGTTATCAAGATGTCTACAACTCTTTAGAGATAGCTCCCGGCTTGTTTCTTCAACTTTCAAATACTGTGAGGACTCTTGTAGAAGTTTTGATCCTTTTGCTGAATTAACAGTTATGAGAGAAACTCCAAGATCTGCTCCCGACTTTCTAAATTTCCCTTGATACTTCCAAAAATCAGCCAATGTAATATCTGCCGTTCGTGGTAAAGCAGCCCATCTGCAGGTACCACATGAAGGACGATAAAAGATCCCTTTAAGATACCCAGCATGAAACATCTGTTTAGGACTTGCTTCCTTTTCAATCGTTCCGTCTTTATACGTAATTTTGTACTGATTGTGGCTCCAACCAGCAGACTTATCTCTAAAAACAAGGTCTTCTATTGTTTTACCTTCCCTTTGCTCTTTTTCCTCGCGATACTTTTTCCAGACCTTTCTTGATGGGACTCCATGGCAAACGACTTCACAAGTTACGAGGTTATCATAACTTTTTCCTAAGAAAGCTTTCAAGCCGGCTATCTGACATCCTGTACCACTGTATAACACGAATAGTCCTTTCTTAAGGTCTTCTTTCGCGTGACGCATTGTAAGCCTTGTATCACTTTGGAAGTATTTAGAACGACGTATGCACCTTATTCCATCTAAGTCTTCAGCTCTAAAATG
>JAILRZ010000147.1 GCA_024697845.1 Eubacterium sp.
AATAGATAAATATTGTGCCGTTGTTTTATTTACCTGGACTTTCATATTATGACGCGTAGCATCATTATATATCACCTTAACCGGTGTAGTTGCAGCATTTACAGTTACACCCATATCAATCGTTCCTGAAAAAAATGCACCAATCGCTATTGCAACTACAAAAATCAACTTAATTATCACTGTTTTTATGTAATTTATCATTTTCTGTCACTTCTTTCTTAATCTCTTATTATTCGTATTTTTTTTACTCCTTCGACATTTTCTTCAGTATACAAAAATGTCTCCGGTATTCTTTCAATACTACCATCATTATATTTTATCCAAATATTATTTCTTCCAACATTGATTGAGTGAGTTTCAAAACGTGGTACATAATTATCATCTGGAGCCTTGAAATCAGAATCTGTTGGAATCTTTGTTCCTACATAAATCCCTGCGATAGCACAATCATACGAAACAATCTGCCCAGATATTTCTTCTTCGCTTACATCTAAGAAATATCTCATAAATTTTCCATCTAATGTGAAATACGGCTGCTGTAAGTGAATAGGTAATTCATCCTCTTCTGTAACGTAATTATCCAAAAGTGTTGGCATTTTAGGGATTACAATATATTGAGTCCTTGAAGAATAAAAACTTTTTGTTCCTATAGAATTATTTGTATCATGCACATCCCCGAACAAATAATTTGAATGGTAAATATGCCATGGAACATCCTCCGGTGTTTTATGATTTAAGATTTTAAATATTCCCGGGTCAGCTCCACACTTAAAATACCATTCACCACCTTTTCTAATCATAAAGTGAAAGTCAGTCTCATTGTATAATTTGTAGTCCTGTTCAGATACCGTTCTAACAGCAATTAAGTAGTGATTCTCATCTGTCGGATAATTAGGATTATTATCACTTCCTGTCAATTTAATTGCTTCACCACCTCTAGCTTTAACATCACTTAAAACATTATCTACCACCTGATCCAAGGAATAGAAGTCATGATTTAATTCCTTGCCGGAAAACTGTCCTGGGCATACTGAATAATTACGATATGCATATCTCCAGCAATTAACTACAAAACCATAGCAATTAGAAGATGTTATTTTCTGACTTTCCAAGATGCAATCTCTTGTATCACATATCCCTATATTATTTCCCACTTCGTAAACAGGTCCATATCCATCTCTATCTTCTGGGAGTAAACTATTTCCAAAATAATCGTATCCTAGGTTTTTTCTTCTAATCTCATTGGCTGAATAATTATATATTCCAGTACCTTTTACTCCGATTCCATAAGGATCACTTTTTGCTGGTTCAATAACATGAACATTGTAATATGCACAAGTATTTCCGTATGCTGACTTAATTTCAATTTTTGTTGAACCATATGATTTTCCGGTAATTGTTCCATCAGAAGATACAGTGGCAATATTCGTATTTAAACTACGATATGTAACCTTCTTAGATGCATAACTTGGAGTGACAGTAAACGTTGTGTTCATTTTCACTGTTCCATTCAGTTCAAGTATATACGCCCTTACTCCTCCATCAATTTTCGTTGGTGCTTCAATTGTCTGAACATCTTCTTTTTTAACGAAACCATGAGATTCCCCATCTAAATATTTTACGCCATCAGGATCATTAACAAAAAAATATCCTCCACAACTATAGGCAATCTTATATTTCTTTCCAGTCGGCTGATATCCAATATCAGCCTGCACTTCATAGTCTGCAGTAGTTGCACCTCTGTAAACATGAATCGGTCGAATTGAAGCGCACATATAATCCGGAATATCTGTATATACCGAAATACCTATTTGCTCTTTCAAAGTGCCTTTCTTTTCAGTAACAATTTTTGCTGTAAGTGTTGCATGCCCTTCACTACCTGTAGCTTTAAGTTTACATTTACAGTTTTCCTTTTTTCCATTTACACTAACAACATTAAAAAGTTTTGTGTTAGAACTTTTCCATTCAACTGAGCTAACCTTTCCGCAGCTACTAGGCACATCAATCGATAAATACTTCTGAGATGTATTATTTACCTGAATTTTCATATTATGACGAGTTTTTCCATCATAAATAATCTTCGCTGGAGTAGTTGCCGCCTTTACAGTTTGCCCGCTTACTGCAACTACACTAAATAATACTCCAAAGGTTACTGCCATAGTTGCTAGACATTTCATTGTCTTTTGTTTTACTAAATTTTTCATTTTCTTTCTTATGGGTTTTATCCATAAATCTCCTTTCTTTTTTTATTAAAAAAAGTTGTGCCAGGCACAACTTTTTCTCATCAGAATTCAGTTATTTCGATTTCATACTCATTTTCAAAATACTAACCCTATAACTTCATACTATTTTGCCCACCGAGGAGTATAGTTCCTAACAATTCTCTTTGTCAATATTTCTTCACATTTTGCCCAATAATAGTCAAAAAAAGCAACACTAGTCAATTTTTCCGCACATTTATATCACTTTTTAACCGTTAATTAAATTTGACAACCATATCATGTCATTTAGTTGTCCATAAGTGTTTTAACGTCCCCTTATTTTTTTATCCAAACTATAATTCCCCAGTAAATTATCCCCACAATCCAACTAGAAATAATTCCATACAAAATCACCGGCCCGGCGATGGTAAAAATCTTTGCTCCTAATCCCAGCACTTCTCCTTCCATCCGGTACTCAATAGCTGAGGCTGCCACGCCATTGGCGAATCCCGTAATCGGCACCAGCGTACCGGCACCACCGTATTTCGCAAGTTTTGCATAAATACCGGTTCCTGTGAGTAGCGTACTGATAAATATCAATGTAATCGTTGTCCAATAAGCAGCGCTTTCCTGATTTAGACCAATCTTCTGAAATCCCTCTAGAAATCCCTGGCCGACGAAACAGATTGTGCCGCCAATGAAAAATGCATGAAGCATATCCTTTGGCAAACTGTTGTTAGGTGTTATTTTTTTCACATAATCGTTATACTGCTTTTTCTCCGCATCACTTATCATGATTTCAATTTCTCCTTCCCATCACATCCAAAAATGAATAAAACACCAAATAGTTTTTCCCAATGCCGTAAACAATATAATTGTACCCACACCTTTCGCTAACTTTACCCGTCTGGAAAAAATGGCAATTCCATTTAATGCTTCTGCTAGTGACACTGCCAGACACCCCACAAAAATGCCCTGCATCATTCCCATAACTGCGAGAAATAATTCATTTCCCCCAAATGAAATCCCATTTTTTTCTCCAAAAATCCAGAAGAGATTCCATCCGATTCCTCCTAAACAAATCACAGACTCATATTTTCTGACAAAACCCGCTGTATGAGTCTTATCTGCCATTCTCGTAATGACACCTGTGGTCGTAATCAACGCAAACACACCGGCTGCAATAACCATTCCTGCGCTAAATCCTAAAACCGACAAAAACAAATAAACTTTTCCCATCCTATTTTTTATTGAACCTTCCGAATTCTTCAATAATCGTCAAATTGATTTCCTTTTCATATTTCCGCATTTCAACTTCAATTGGAGTAGGATCCTTCGATAATTTCACATTAAAGAAATGATTATAAAAGACGAGAATTCCTATTCCAATTCCAAGCGAATAACCGGTTTCTATCAGTCGTATTCCCAAGTGCTGATTCACGGAAAATTTGGAAACAATCTGCCGGAACATTTCATAAATCCCTGCATCGTTATTAAATGCCATAATTGAAAATCCGGCCCCAAAAAATAAAATGATACAAATCATCAAGACTTTCGCAATTTCCAAAATGCGATGCCTTGATTTTTGATTTTGGAACATCACCACGCACTCTGTTTCTCCAATACATTCAATATCCACTTCCGGATACTTTTTTTGTACAATACGAATAATGTCCATGACGGATGTGACATATCTGTTTTGTCCACGACTTTTATTTTCCAGAAGGATTACCCCGGAAATATTTTGAATCACTTTCTTGTTTGTGCAGGAAAGTTCAGCAATATCTCCGATGGTCACCTTACTGTGTTCCAGGTTTTTAGCCTGATCTAATTTGATATATAATGTTTCACTCATATTTTCCTCTATAAGATGCTATTTAAGGATAATATGTACTTTTTCTCTTTTTTTATTCAGGGCGAAACCATGGAGATTCGCATTTTCTGAATTATTTTTTTCTCCATTCTTGATACCCGCACCTGGGATATTTTTAGTAATGTTCCCACCTCCTGTTGCGTTTTGTTTTCATAATAACGGAGTCGAATTATTTTTTGTTCTACTTTTTCCAATTTATCCAAAGCCTGCTGAATTGTCAGTCGGTCTTCAATCCGCTGTGTAAAGTCTTCTTCATTTCCTATTGTTTCCAAAAGAGTTCGTTCCGTTTCATCTTTTCGGTCATAAGACAACACTCCTCTCTCATAACCGATTGCATCCACGATTTCTTCCTTTAAAAGTCCACTTTCCTTTGAAATCCAATCCAAATCCGGCTCCATCCCATACAGTTTCATATATTTTTGACGTGCGGCATTGATTTTCCCTTGATTTTCCTTTAATTTCCTGCCAACCTTCAACAATCCGTCATCTCGTAGAAATCGTCTGATTTCCCCCAAAATCATCGGAACCGCATAGGTCGAAAAAGCCACATTAAAACGAACATCAAACCGGTCAATGGCCTTTATCAATCCAATACAACCAATCTGATATAAATCTTCCTTTTCATATCCCCTGTTTTGAAAGCGATTAACAACACTCCATATAAGACCTGTATTCTCTTCCATTAGTTTTGCTCTGGATAATTTGTCCCCTGCATAAGCCTTTTTCACTAATTCCATATGTTCCATTGTTTACACTGCCTTTATCTTTTTTATTTTCTTTTTCATTGTGATTTTCGTCCCCGAACCCAGTTCTGATTCCACCTTCAACTCATCCATGAACATTTCCATAAACATAAATCCCATTCCGGCTCTCTCCAGTTCCGGTTTCGTGGTAAACAGCGGTTCTTTTGCCTGTACAATATTCTCAATCCCTTTGCCAAAATCCTCCACTTCCAATGTAATCAGATTCTCTGTTCTTTTTTGTTTTCCGGAATCATCATATTTTTTCTGAATCAGTTTTCCTCGTAGTACAATCTTTCCTCCCTGTTCTTCATATCCGTGAATAATGGAATTTGTTACAGCCTCGGAAACAGCTGTCTTGATTTCATCTAATTCTTCAATGGTGGGATCCACCATCGTTAAAAATCCAGACACAACAATTCTTGCCAGTGCCTCGTTTTCCGACACCGCATCCATTTCAATTTGAACATTATTTTCAAACACTTTATTTTCCATAATTCCAGTCCTCATCCTTCTCCATTATTTTATACAACCCGGAAATGAGCAAAATCCGCTCAATTGTAGGGCTGACATTTCTTGCAATCAATTTTCCCTTCGTTTTGATTCGTTTGAACCTCCCAATAATTGCCCCTACACCGGAGCTGTCCATAAACTCTGTGTTCTGAAAATCAAAAACAATTCCCTCTAACGGCGTAGATACCAAATACCAATCCGTTTGTTCCGTAACCTGTTTGGCACTGTGATGATCAAACTCCTTCGGTAATCTGACCACCAGCATATTTTCTTTGACTTGATACAAAATTTCTTCCATACTTTCCTCCTAAAAACAAAAAAGAGAAGAATCCTATTTTGATTCTTCTCTTTCGTAATCTAATTCATTATTCAATATCTTCCAGATCTTCACCCTCATCACCGGAGTTTTCATCAGCTCCGCCATCCTCTGAGTCTCCACCATCAGATGCCTGGGTTTTTGATACACTGTAATGCTCTGAATCCGGGAACTTCTCAACAATCTTTTTAAAAGTATCCTTTGCCTTCTTTTCATCTCCGGAATTCTTATAAGCCCACGCCATATAATAATAAGCATCATCATTATCTTTGTCCACTTCAATGCACTTCTTAAACTGAGAAATCGCTTTATCATAGTCCCCATTCTCATATGCGGAAAAGCCTTCATCATATGCATTGGAAGCCATCTTGGATGATAATTCTTTTGTAAGTTTGTCATAAACAGAACGGAAATTATCCATATCCATTCCATCTTTTGTATTAATCTTATTTAATGATTCAACACTCTTATCCGTGTTATTATTTAAATAAGCCTGAACCGCTGCAAGCAAATATTTATAATTATTGTCCACAGTTTTCTGATGCTTGTCAGCGCTTCCCTTCTCATCAGCAAGAATATCATAATCTTTCTTCAAAGCCGTATATTCGGATTCCAGAGAATCATAGGTAGAAGATTTAATTGCAATTTCACGCTTATATTCCACAGCTTGCTCGTTCTTTTCTTCCATAACCTTGGACATTCTGGCTGGTGTTACAACAAAGTATATCAGAGCTGCACCAATAAGCAGTCCTAAAACCATATGAAGAATACTTTGTGCTCCGCTGACTGCCTCTTTGAAATTATTGTTTGGAATGATTACATCATTACCGCTTAAATATTCCCTGTCAACCAGTACTCCGCGAAGATTTCTTCTTCGTTCCATCCGTCCATCCGGATCCGTTTTCTTTTCTTCCTCTGCATATTCATTAATTTCTCTTAAATAACGAATACTTAAAGGATTACATTTATCAACCTTTAAGGATTTCTTAATGGTTCGTTTTGCACGTTCATACTGTCCCTGCTTCATATAAAGCAGACATAACAACTGAGAAGCCTTAACCAGTTTCGGATTCTGATTCAATACCTTCTTCAACTGAATAATCGCCATGTCATCAGTGTCATGCTTTGCATAGTTCAGTGCAACGTTAAATTTCTTGATTGTTCTGTTAAGTTCATCAATCTTACTTTTTTCCTGCTGGATTGCTAGCAGATACTTGTCTGCCGGATTATTGTCCGGCTGAATATTGGTACTCATTACCCATTCGGAAAATGCCTGAACGGTCTCACCCATTTCAAAGTAAACCAATCCCAAAAGATTTCTTGCATCAATGTTTCTCTTGTTCAATTTAACACTTCGACGCAATGTATCCACAGCTCCGGATAAATCTCTGTTTTTGGCTTTTGTAAGACCGGCGTTATAGTAAGTATTTGACAATCTCACGATTCTTTTATAAACACTCACGTCCATTCCACAGTTTCCGCAGAAATCACTGTTGGTCAGAACGCTACCACAGTTATAGCATATCATCTACTTTTTCACCTATTATTCTTCGCCTTTCAAACCTTTTACCATATCAATCATAATATCTGTAATGTCAGAGATATTATTGTTGTAAATCGCATCTTCTGCCTCTTCAATCTCTAAACTAGGATGAAACTTTTGAATTTCTTCTTCAAAATTAATCATTTAAATTCTCCTTTTAGTCAATCCTCTCGGTGGAAGCTTCCTTCCACCGGAGAATCAATTCCATGTTTTACTTTTTCAACTGTTCAAGCTGAGCAGTTACCTGTTCCATCATCTGCTCATATTTTGCTTTCTTTTCTTTCTCTTCGTTGATTTTCTTTTCAGGAGCCTTATTGACAAAGTTTGGATTGCTAAGCATTCCGTTAACACGTGCAAGCTCCTTATTTAATTTTTCTACTTCTTTTTCAAGACGTTCAATCTCCTTGGAAATATCAACCAATTCAGCAAAAGGCATATAGATGGTTGCCTTTGGAATTACAACGGAAACTGCATTATCTTCAATTCCTGTCTTGTCTTCCTGAATTACTACTTCACTGGCATAACCCAATGTTGCAAAGAACACCTTTCCGCTTTCGAAAATCTTTCTCACTTCAGCATCTTCAGAAACAACAAATACTTTTGCTTTCTTAGATGGTGCAACATTCATTTCAGAACGTCGGTTACGAATTGCACGAACCGCTTCCTTGATGGTTTCTACTGCTGTTTCTTCTTTTTCGAAATTATAAACCTCGTCAAATTCAGGCCATGTAGAAATCATAATTGATTCTTCTTCCTCCTGAAGATTACAGAAAATTTCTTCTGTAATAAATGGCATATAAGGGTGAAGAAGTTTCAATCCATCAATAAGAACTTTTTTCAAAGTCCATAACGCAGCGTACTTTGTATCGTCGTTATCATTGTACAATCTTGGCTTAACCATTTCAATATACCAATCACAAAATTCTTCCCAAATAAATTCATAAATTTTGTCGGCTGCGATACCAAGTTCATACTTATCCAGATTTTCTGTCACATCCTTTGCTAATTTGTTGACTTTTGACAGAATCCATTTATCCGCATCTGTTAAGTTTTCCGGCTTATTGGACAAATCAATGTTTTCTTCCGGAAGGTTCATCATAATGAAACGAGACGCATTCCAAACTTTATTTGCAAAGTTTCTGGATGCTTCTACTCGTTCCCAGTAGAAACGCATATCATTACCAGGTGCATTACCGGTAATCAATGTGAATCGAAGTGCATCCGCACCATACTTGTCAATTACTTCCAATGGATCAATTCCATTTCCTAAAGATTTACTCATCTTTCTTCCTTGGTCATCACGAACCAGTCCGTGGAATACTACGGTGTGGAACGGAAGCTTTCCTGTATGCTCTAATCCTGAGAATACCATTCGAATAACCCAGAAGAAAATAATATCGTAACCTGTTACCAATACATCTGTCGGATAGAAATACTCATAGTCTTCTGTTTTTTCAGGCCATCCTAACGTAGAGAAAGGCCATAAAGCTGAGGAGAACCATGTATCCAGAGTATCTTCATCCTGCTTGAAATGATTCTTTCCACACTTTGGACATACTTCCGGAGCTTCTTTGGAAACAACAACTTCTCCACAATCCTGACAATAATATGCAGGAATTCTGTGTCCCCACCAAAGCTGTCTGGAAATACACCAGTCACGAATATTCTCTAACCAGTTATAATATGTCTTATCCATTCTTTCAGGAATCAGTTTTAAGTCTCCATTCTTAACTGCATCCATAGCCGGTTTTGCAAGTTCTTTCATAGCAACAAACCACTGTGGCTTAATCATTGGTTCTACAGCCGTCTTACAACGGTCGTGAGTACCAACGCTATGAACCAAATCTTCTGTTTCTACTAAAAGACCTAATTCTTCCAAATCCTTTAAGATTGCTTTTCTTGCTTCATAACGGTCCATTCCGGCATACTTGCCACCTACTTCATTAACGGTACCGTCATCATTTAACATATTGATTTCCGGAAGATTATGACGCTTTCCAACTTCATAATCGTTCGGGTCATGGGCAGGTGTAATCTTAACAACACCGGTTCCCTTGGTCATATCTGCATGTTCATCTGCAATAACCGGAATCTGGCGACCTGTTAATGGTAATTCAACCATCTTTCCGATGAGATCCTGATATCTTTCATCTTCAGCATTCACTGCAACTGCAGTATCGCCCAATAAAGTTTCCGGACGAGTTGTTGCAATTTCCAAGAATCGTCCTTCTTCCCCTACTACCGGATAATTGATGTGCCAGAAATGTCCATTCATATCTACGTGTTCTACTTCCGCATCGGAAATAGATGTCTGACATACCGGACACCAGTTAATTAATCTGGAACCCTTATAGATTAACTTCTTATTATATAATTTAACAAATACATCCTGAACTGCATCAGAGCAACCTTCATCCATAGTAAAACGTTCTCTGTCCCAGTCTGCAGAAGATCCCAATTTTTTTAACTGGTTAATAATACGTCCGCCGTATTCTTCCTTCCAGTCCCAGGCTCTTTCCAAAAAGCCTTCTCGTCCAAGGTCTTCCTTGTTGATTCCCTGCTCTTTTAAAGCATCAATAATCTTAACTTCTGTAGCAATGGAAGCATGGTCTGTTCCCGGCTGCCATAACGCATTGTATCCCTGCATACGTTTTACTCTGATTAAAATATCCTGCATGGTGTTATCCAGAGCATGTCCCATATGCAACTGTCCTGTAATATTTGGTGGTGGCATTACAATTGTAAATGGCTTTTTACTTCTATCTGCCTCCGCATGAAAATATTTCTTTTCTGTCCATTTTTGATACAGTCTGTCTTCAATCTCTGCCGGACTGTAATTCTTTGCAATTTCCTTCTTCATTCTTTTTCTCTCCTTTTAAGTGATTTTCGGCACGTAAAAGAAAATCGTGCCAACTGGTATCGGCACGACTTATATTATCTATGCTGGTACCGCTAAGAAGGGCGAATCAAACGCTCGCGGTACCACCTTCTTGATCACTCATCATATCCTGTAACGGGGACGAACCGGAAATAACTACACACATCTGCTTCATCATTTCTGCTCCAAAGCTACCTTCACAACCACTACTTTACAGGGCTCCCACCATCCCCTGCTCTCTGGAAAAGGTTTGTTGCTACTCCTCTTAATCATTGCATTTCACATATTCTATATCTTAATTTTTATTCCGAGTTTTGTCAACAGCGGATTAACTATTGATTTCCACCACATACTGCTTTTTGCATTTTTTTACAAAATCCCCTTCATTCGCTTCATCCCATTCGGACTGGATATGAACTTTTCTCCTGATAATTTCAGAACGAAGGCGATTTACAACCGTATCTGAAATACCATATTTTTTCTGATCCATCTTCATTCGGTCTTCATCTCCGGCTAACAGAGAACATAATAACAGGGATTCCAGAGATTCACCGGAATTATTCAATCGGTAAGCACAACGAAATGCCGCTGCTGCTTCTTCATATTCAAATAATCTGGTATAAGCCACCGCAAGATTATTATAAACATCTCCGTAAAAACGCTCTGGCAATTCTTTATTCACAGACTTTTTCAGGATGCTGTTATAGTAATTAATTGCCATGTTATATTTCCCATTATCCATCAACATGTCTGCTTTTGCTTTGATTCGTTCTGCTGCTGTTTTTGAACTAAGCATTACCAAATGATTTTCCAGTTTTTCGGATTCCCGTTCAGAATAGTATCCTGAATTTTTGATAACAAAGGCAACCTTTTCTCCCAGACTTCCTTTGTTTTCCATAATCGTTCGGATTCCCGCTGCAATGGCCGGCTGGTTCAATTCATTTTCAATATAAAACAATAAACTTTCATTGAAGAAGCCTTCTTCCACCAGGTAGAGATAATTGTATAAATAGTATGCAAGTTCCTCTATAGAATAAATGTTTTTATTGATTTCTTTGATATAATATGGCTTTTCTGTATGTATCGTACATAATGCAATTTTATTCATATGATTTGCAAAACTTACAGTTCGTAAATTTTGCTCACCTCCATTCCTGAACTCTTAAATAATTCTCCAAAGCCTAAATCCTTGATGACAATTTCAAATCGTTTCTCATCGAGATATCTGAAATTCACTTCGATTCTTGTAGTCTTTGGTGGTCTTTCCGGAAAGCCTGTAAGATCCAGTTCAAACTGATCCTTTTTCTGATTGAGCAAATCGTTGACTTCAAAAAAAGCTTTCGTTGGTTGTTCCATAATGCATTCTGCTCTGGATTTTGCCTGGGACCAGTAATCTCCCACATTAGAAAGTGTAATCGTATTATCTCGCTCTTTGTATTTCACTGCCATAGTCACTTTTACACGGGTACGTCCCTTGCAGGAAATCAGATAATTTTCCAGATTTGGAATATGGAACAGTTCTTTTGCCGCAAAAGCCGCTCCTTTTACAATCAGATTATTTCCCTTAAATACTCTACGGTTTCCACACATAACAGATAATGATTTTGCCCAGTCTTCTTCATAAAAGCCGTCTCCGGACAAGTAAATTCCGGACACTACCTGATGTGCGAATTTTTCTTCCAGATATTTTGCAAAAATCTGATCCGCCTGTTTAGGATTTTCTTTTAACTGATCATAGGTAAGCATCTCTGACAGATCATCCACATCCACATAGGCTACCGAAGGGCCTCTGCCATGAATCACCTTTAATCTTCTGTTCTCAAATTTTTCTTTAGAAAAATTAAAGAAGTACACCTGATTAATCCAGATATCCTTATTCTGATTCAACATATAATATACAAAACTTTCCGAATGGCTCAGCACACGGAAGTCTTCTTCCTCAAAGCCTAACAGGAATAACGCTTCGGAAATGATTTCCACCAGTTTCGGAGTCACTTCTTCCACCGTCACCAAAACATTTTTTACCGATTGTCCACTTCTCTTTTTTGCCAAATGGATTAAATAAGAAAAATAAGACTGCATCATAAAATAGCTTTTTTCTTCTTCCTGCTGTTGAATAACTTCCGGTAAATCAATGAAGAATTTGCACTGTGGATTTTCCTCTTTATTGACAGCTTCTTCTCCAACGTACCACTCTTTTAAATTTTCATGATAACACATCACTGATGGAATCAGATAATTATCCTCTGTTCCAAAACTAATGGATTCCGGATTTCCGTTTTCATCAATGTAAGCGATTTGTGTATATTCTTTCGAAAAATCGATTCCTAAAATTGTTCCTTTTATCAAAACTTCCTCCTAACCTACAAGAGCTTAAATAGTTCCTGTCCCGCAATTCTGCTTAGCTCGTAGGATTGCATAATCTCTCTTGCCGCATCATTTCGCCCGATACTTCTGCAAATCATCATTCCGTTAATCATTCCAAAACGTGTTTCATCATTGTAAGCATTCTTATCCGTAATACGAACAGAATAATTGTCTAGCACCTTTCCATTCGGAAAATCTTCAGAATATTCTTTGATGCTGTAATTGATTTCTTCTCCATAGAACATAATAATTTCTTTGGTAAAGATTCCCTGATAGATACTTCTCATTTCTTCCGTAACTCTCTTGGTAAATCCTTCTGCTGTCTTAATCTGATAATCAATATAAACTTTATGTTTTGGATTCGTACGGAAATCAATAATTGTTTTGTCAATCAAATCAAACGGTACTTTAAACCACTGATTAAACTGCTTGTAAAAATCCAGATTGATATGATTCTTTGCCAAATCTGCAATCAACCGCTTGGCAATTTCAATCTGTTCCTCTCCCAATTCTTTTTTCTTCGAAAGGATTTCCACAAAAGCAATCTTTGTAATCAATGTTGTCTGAAATCCATTGCGATATTCCTGTTCCAAAATTTCCCAAATAATTTTCGGACACTGAACCTTCTTGATAAAATAATTAAATGTAACATAGGTGTAAAATGCCCTTCGAACCATGCCATTGGTTGGTCCTTTGATATATTCCTGATAGACATTATAAATTGCTTCTGTCGTGCTTGCCTCAAAAATGTATTGAATCAGTAATCGTTCTGCCAGTGTATTATCTGAAATTTTCTTAGCCTGAATTGCCAAGAACAACTGCTGCAGTTCCAGGGTACCCGCTTCATAATACTTTCCTAAATAAATCAGGATTGCGTCTTCTCTACAACCATTTCGAAATACTACCGCACAAATTTCTGCAAGAAGTGCATTTTCTTTCATCTCCTCCGCTTCCACTAACTGAATACACATCTTTTCCAACAGACTCTTCTCAATTCCTTCATAACCGTAGCGAACAATATAAGGGAATACCATTTCTATCAGATTCCGCTCAATTAAAATCTCCATTACTTTATTTCTGGATTGAATTGTTAGTTCATCCATATTAAGAGATAAAATATAAATATCCAAATCTCCCTGATCAAATCCTTTGTAGTAATAATCCACAAGAAATTCCTTTAATTCCAATTCATACTGTCTGGAAATCTTTGGCATTTCCACTGCTCGTTTTAATTCTACCACTTCTCCCTGATGGTCCAATGGATGCTTCATAATTTCTTCCACATACCGTAGCACTTCCAAGTCTTCCGTTTTCTGTGGTCCCATCTTCATTTCAAGGGTTAATGGTTTCATTTCATATTCAATTTCGGACCAGATATTACCTTCCGCATCCATGAAAAGTATTACCGGATTTTTTGTATATAGTAATACCTCTGCGTAGCCACCGGATACTGATACTAACTGAACCTGCTCCATTTCCTTGTGACAAACAAGAACTGATTTAATATTTTCATTTTGAACCTTAATTTCATAAGTATTCAGTACCTGGGATAACTTGCTTTCCATATCATCCACAATAAAATCCCTGGTCAAGACTGCATTATAAATAACCTGTAAGAACCGATTGTTCCTTCCCATAAGCAACTGTTCAGTCACATACTTTTCCAATCCGTCCCGATATTTTGCAAAAATAGAATCTTCTTTCAAATTCGTAATCAGATTTGCATAGAAATAATCTTTCTTTTCTACCAATGTATCTGTTCCATAAGAGAAATATTTATAAGCATCCTTTTCAAACGGCTTCATAGATGTCGTATCTGCAGTATAGATATAGTATTCATAAAGATTTGTAATCTTCAAGTCCTTCTGAACACCTTTTTCCAACCATTCAAAGTACTTTGTCTGCCTTTTCTCTCCATTAATAATCATGGTACAGATTGCTCCCAGTACTTCATCCTGCTCTGTATCCTCATAAAAGCGGGTCAAAATCTGGAAATAGTTTTGATGCCATCCTTTTTCTTTGACCATCAACGCTGCGGTCTGCTTCGCCATTTCCGCATTTGCCATATGATACTTCCCGGCGAAGTTTAACACCTGTATTTCAAACTTATTGATAATGCGAAGAAGTTCCGGCTGTTTTGCAATAATATTTGCCGCCTCAAAATACATTACCGGACTATAACAGCCTTCCGTAAATAGACGCTTAATCATGGTATATTTCAAACTTGGATTTTCTTCAAATCGTTCATCCATATAAAAGAGCATCCATAAAAGCTGCCATGTATCGTGACCGCCCTCATAATACTTTTTGATTTCTTCTTTAATTTCACTCGTGTAATTCGGACTATTTTTCTGCAATGTCTTTAAATACAAATAGAAGCAATATTCTTCCACACTGTAGTTTTTGTGCAAAGCTAAAGTATCCGATACTTCATTGAGATAAGTAGCTGCAACTTCCTTTTGGTTTTGTACAATGGAAATATGCGCTTTTGCCAGCAATCCTACCACATCTTTATTGTTCAGTGACAAACGCTCATCTGCCATTCGTTTCATTTCATCCATCCACTGGAAACTATCAATTTTTCCTGTACGGAAATCCAAATAGTTTTTCACAAATCCCATGTTACTTTTCTTTTCACTGAGATACGCTTCAAGAGATTCTTTCCGATTCACAATGACAATATCATAGATAATACAATCATGAACGGTCTTAAAAGTAATTCGTCCGTGATTACTTCCGCCATGAAGTTTTGCCGCATTAATATAATAACGATATTCTGCGATTCGTCCGTTAAATTCCTCACTGCTGATTTGTTCTTTGCAGTTATAAAGGAAATCCCCTTCCACAGTAACATCTACATCTACATAGCCCCAGGTATTTTTATGAATCTCCACAACGTCTGCATAGTTATTTTCAATATCCGTAAATTCCTTGAAGTTTTCTTTGGTGCGAATATTAACACGCTTTTTTAATTCTTTTCCAACAAGAAATTCTTCTAAGGCAATATGACGATTATGATTTTTCATTAGTTGCGTATACAAGGTATAACCAAAGCTATCGGTCTTTAAGAAATATCTTTTAAACTCTTTAGACATAAACAGTAACAACGCTTCGTCATAGCTTTCCTGAACCAAATGCACAAAATCCTTCAGGCTTTCCACATTGCCATTGGTGGAAAACACTTCTGATTTTTTAATGGTAATGCCGAAAGGAATTGCATAATCTCCACCGGTAGTAATCACACTGATAGTTCCACTGCAAACCTGTCCTTCATATAAATTTCTGGCACTGATTTTATAATGTAATTTATTATTGACACCATAAAACTGATTGTTTTCAAAGGTCACATGTTCATCTGTTGAAAATGCTACTCCTTTTACCGGCAATCCGTTTTTTCCGACAATCGATATTTCTCCTTCTGCAGTTTCACCACAACACAATTCCACTGCAATTCTGTTTTCTGAAATTTCCACATCAGGAGTTTCGTAATTTGCATTTCCTGATGCCAGTTTTTCCATCAAAAGTTTCACGCTAATACCTCATCTGTTTCTGTGTTATCTATTCTGATTCTTCCTGAATCTTTCTTAAATGTTCCTTAACTTTGACTTCATATCCTAAATCTCCCGGCTCATAGAACACACACTCTGTTAAGCCGTCCGGAAGATACTGTTGTTTCACATAATGATTTGGATAATCATGAGCATATTTGTATCCCACACCGTGTCCCATTTTGGCCGCCCCACCATAATGAGCATCCTGCAAATGTGTCGGTACCGGAGCTGTCACCGTACTTTTTACTTTCTCCATTGCTGAAAATACTGCATTGCAGGAAGCGTTACTCTTTGGTGCCGTGGCCACATAAACCACTGCTTCCGATAAAATAATTTGGGACTCTGGCATTCCCACCTGGTGAACTGCCTGTGCTGCAGCGTTTGCCACAACCAACGCCTGGGGATCTGCCATACCTACATCTTCTGCCGCACAAATCATGATTCTTCTTGCGATAAAATCCACGCTTTCACCGGCATATAACATTTTAGCCAGATAGTACACTGCCGCATCCGGGTCCGATCCTCGCATACTTTTGATAAATGCGGAAATGGTATCGTAATGATTATCTCCACCTTTATCATACCGCAATGCTCTTTTTTGTACGCACTGTTCAGCTACTGCCAAGGTAATATGAATCTTTCCATCTTCAGAAGGATCCGTTGTCAAAATACCAAGTTCTACAGCATTCAACGCTGTTCTTGCATCTCCATTGGCAATTTGTGCCAGGAATCGTCTGGCCTCCTCACTGATATCTGCCCGGTACACCCCCATGCCTCGTTCTTCATCATAAACAGCCCGTTCAATCAGGCTTTCTATATTTTCAACCGATAAAGGTTTGAGTTCAAAAATAATGGATCTGGAAATTAACGCCGTGTTCACTTCGAAATAGGGATTTTCTGTGGTTGCTCCTATCAATATCACGGTTCCGTCTTCCACAAAAGGAAGAAGATAATCCTGCTGCCCCTTATTGAAACGATGAATCTCGTCCACAAACAAAATCGTCTTACGTCCATTCATTGCCATGGTCTGTTTTGCCTGTGCCACCACATTTTCCATATCCTTCTTTCCGGAAACTGTGGCATTCAACTGAGTGAACTCCGCACTGGTTGTATTGGCAATGACTTTTGCCAAGGTTGTTTTCCCTGTTCCCGGTGGTCCATAAAAAATAACGGAACTGATTTTGTCCGCTTTGATTGCCCGGTAAAGTAATTTATCTTTTCCGATAATATGTTCCTGCCCCACCACTTCATCCAAAGTTCTCGGACGCAGCCTGCTGGCAAGAGGCGATTCTTTTTCGCTATTCAGATTTCTGGCATAATCAAATAAATCCATAATCAACTCCTGTTTTATATTTCTCCCTATTGTTTAGAGATAATAATCCACGGTTATTCTACCACAAATCCTTTAAGACTTCTATGCCATTTGAGAATTATCTTCATTTGTGATAGAATAGGTAATTGGTTGTTTAAAATTTACCTTGAAAAGGAGACATCTTATGTTATTAGAAAGATACAGTGGGATGAGTGAAGAAGCTTTGACAACACAGATTAATAAATACGCTGATCGTTGTGTAACCAATTCTTCCATTGATCCTAATTTATATGACACTTATGATGTAAAGCGCGGTCTTCGTGATCGAATTACAGGAAAAGGCGTTTTAACCGGTTTGACAGAAATCGGTGACGTACATTCCTTTGATATTGTGGATGGGAAATCTGTTCCTTGTGAAGGCAAGCTTTATTACAGAGGTATTGATATTGAAGACATTGTACAGGGCTTTTTAGAAGAAGATCGGTTTGGCTTTGAAGAAACAACTTACCTTCTTCTTTTCGGAGAACTCCCATCACCAAAACGTTTAGAAAACTTTAATCAGGTGTTGGCTCAGTACCGAACCCTTCCGGCAAGTTTTGTTCGTGATATCATTATGAAAGCACCGGGACGAGATATGATGAACCTTCTTGCTCGTTGTGTTCTTTCCCTGTATGCCTGGGACGAAAATCCGGATGATACATCTGTTTCCAATGTTTTACGTCAGAGTTTAAGTCTGATTGCAAGAGTTCCGTTGATGTCTGTATACGGCTATCAGGTACATAAGCACTACCATAATGGCGGAAACCTTCACATCATTAATCCGGATCTCAACTTATCTACTGCAGAAAACATCTTACGTTTATTAAGACCGGATGGTTCTTATACACATTTAGAAGCAAAACTTCTGGATTTGGCGTTGGTACTTCATGCGGAACACGGTGGTGGAAACAACTCTACTTTTACGAACCACGTGGTATCTTCTTCCGGTACAGATACCTATTCAGCAATTGCTGCTTCTCTTGGTTCCCTGAAAGGTCCAAAGCACGGCGGTGCCAATATTAAGGTGAAGCAGATGTTTGATCATATGAAAGATACTGTGGATGACTGGAACGATGACGAAGAAATCTGCAATTATCTTCAGGGATTAGTCGACAAGAAATTATTTGATAAATCAGGATTGATTTACGGTATCGGACATGCTGTTTATGCGATTTCCGATCCTCGTGCAAAGCTGTTAAAAGGTCTTACTGAAAAGTTAGCAAAGGAAAAAGATCGTATGGATGAATTCCAGCTTTATCAGAATGTGGAACGTCTTGCCCCTGCTATCATTTCCAAGGGACATCAGCGTAAAAAGGTTGTTAGTGCCAACGTTGACTTTTACAGCGGATTTGTTTATTCCATGCTTGGCTTACCGGATGCACTCTACACACCAATGTTTGCTTCTGCTCGTATGGCTGGCTGGAGCGCACATCGTATTGAAGAATTAATCAATGCCGGAAAAATCATTCGTCCGGCTTACAAGAATGTAGCTAAGAAACAGGACTATATTCCATTAACGGAAAGATAAGAAAAACCTCGTCGGTTGATCCGACGAGGTTTTTTGGTAAATTATACTGTACTTTTAAACAAACTGATTCGTTTCTTCATTATACTCATATTGAATCTGTTTTAAAGTTTCTACCACTTCTTCTTTCTTAATTCCTTTTGCCTTACAAAATTCATCCAGATTAGGATAGTAATCCCGAAGATTTGTATTTACAAGGCTTAATAAAATTACCGGATCTTTTGGTAAACTGCTCATTACTTACCTCCCCAAATTAAATAACCAATGATGATTCCACCGACCATACCAATTAACATATGTACCAGACGCATAATATCCGGTCCCTGTTTCCCGTTTTTTTCGTCATACTTTTTGGACTTCTTTCGATGAAACCGAATCACATCGACCATCATAAAAATGCTTCCTATAAAGGAAATTGCAAAAGTTATGAGAGCAATCACCATTGCTACTCCCTGCGCATTTCCCCGCAGGAAAAACAAAGCCATTACAGAAAGCATTGACACCAAAGCTGATGGTGCTGCAATCATCATCACAACTTTTCCCCATCCCTGCGGAACATACTGTGTATCCCTGTTTTCCATCATTTTAGATTTTTGAAAACCATAATAGTTCTTCTTTGCCATTGTTCTTCTCCATTAAATTCCAAATAATTTCAGGATTCCCGTAACACCGGCTCCCATGATAATTCCTGCAAGGACCACACCTGCCATACAAGCGATTACACTTTTCTTAAAGTCCATATCAAGGATGCTGGCAGCCAAGGTACCTGTCCAAGCTCCGGTTCCCGGAAGTGGAATTCCTACAAACAAAAACAATGCGAAATACAATCCGCCACCAGTCTTTTCCATCAACTTCTGTCCGCCATGTTCTCCTTTCGTCAAACAGAACGTAAAGAATTTTCCAATAATCTTTTTATCTTTTCCCCATACAAGAATTTTTCTTGCAAAGAAATAGATAAACGGAACCGGAAGCATATTTCCAAGAATTGCTACAAGATAGGTTTGAAATACCGGTAAGTGATAAGTGTTTAAACCAATTGGTGCAGCTCCACGAATCTCAACGATTGGAACCATAGAAATAAAAAATACAATTATATACTTTACTAATTTTGACATATTTTCTCCTCATTTCAAAAAATCATAACCTTATAAAGTATATCATTGCCCTTAAAAATTCACAACTTCTATTTTCACAAAACAAGGGCTCCCTCAGGAGCCCCTTTCTGATTCATTATTTTACAATCAATTTTCCATCTTCCACATCAAATACAATCGTATCGCCTATATGAACCTTTCCTTCCAGAATCACTCTGGCTGCAAGAGTTTCCACATTTTTCTGAATATAACGCTTCAATGGTCTTGCACCGTAGATTGGATCATATCCGTTATCAGCAACATATTTCTTAGCAGCGTCTGTCAACGCAACGGCTAATTCCTTATCTTCCAGACGTTCGTTTAATTCTTTAATAACCAAATCAACAATTCCGCCAATATTCTCACGGGTTAATGGCTTAAACATAATGATTTCGTCCAGACGATTCAGGAATTCCGGTCGGAAGTTCATTCGTAATTCTTCCATAACCTGTTGCTCATTTTCTTCCTTAATGTTTCCCTGTTCGTCGATTCCTTCCAATAGGAATGCGGAACCAAGATTTGAAGTCATAATGAGAATGGTATTCTTAAAATCAACAGTTCTTCCCTGAGAATCCGTAATACGACCGTCATCAAGTACCTGAAGCAACACATTGAAAACATCCGGGTGTGCTTTTTCCACTTCGTCAAACAGTACAACAGAGTACGGTTTTCTTCGAACGGCCTCAGTCAACTGTCCTCCTTCATCATATCCAACATATCCCGGAGGCGCTCCGATTAATCTGGACACGCTATGCTTTTCCATATACTCACTCATATCAATACGAACCATATTACTTTCGTCGTCAAAAAGATTTTCAGCTAATGCCTTTGCCAGCTCGGTCTTTCCGACACCGGTTGGTCCCAGGAACAAGAAGGAACCGATTGGTTTTCCAGGATCCTTAATTCCTGCCTTAGAACGAATAATAGATTCCGTAATCTTTGTAACTGCTTCATCCTGTCCAATGACCCTCTTATGAAGCTGTTCATCCAAATGTAATGTCTTTTCCCTTTCCGTTTCAGATAGTTTGGAAACCGGAATTCCGGTCCAACGGGAGATGATTCTGGAGATTTCTTCCTCCGTTACTGCTTCCCGGACAAGACTTAAATCCTTTTCCTTAGTCCGTTGCTCTTCTTCCTCCAGCTGTTTTTCCAACTGTGGTAATTTTCCATACTGCAATTCTGCCGCACGGTTCAAATCATAATCACTCTGGGCTTTCTCAATTTCTTTCTTAACCGTTTCAACCTGTTCTCGTAATTCGGACAGACGATTTACAGATGTTTTTTCATTTTCCCACTGAGCAACCTTACTGTTATATTCATCCCGGACTTCTGCCAGTTCTTTCTGCAATTCTTCCAGTCGTTCCTTACTGAGATTATCGGTTTCTTTTTTCAAAGCCGCTTCTTCGATTTCCATCTGCATCACTTTTCGTCTCAGTTCATCCACTTCTGTCGGCATGGAATCCATTTCTGTTTTAATCAAAGCACATGCTTCATCCACTAGGTCAATGGCCTTATCCGGCAGGAAACGATCAGTAATATAACGGTCTGACAAAGTTGCCGCACTCACCAATGCACCATCCTGAATTTTTACCCCATGGAATACTTCATAGCGTTCCTTCAATCCACGAAGAATGGAAATGGTATCTTCCACCGTCGGTTCATTGACAAGTACCGGTTGGAATCTACGTTCCAGAGCCTTGTCTTTTTCAATATATTCACGATATTCATCCAATGTTGTTGCACCGATACAATGAAGTTCACCTCGTGCAAGCATTGGTTTTAACATATTTCCGGCATCCATCGCTCCGTCGGTTTTTCCGGCACCAACAATGGTATGAAGTTCATCAATAAAGAGAATAATTTCTCCATTGCTTCCCTTTACTTCTTCCAATACTGCCTTTAATCGTTCTTCAAATTCACCTCGATATTTCGCACCGGCAAGCATAGAACCTAAATCAAGGGCAAAGACTTTCTTATCCTTTAGCCCTTCCGGAACATCCCCTCGTACGATTCTCTGAGCAAGTCCTTCAACTGCAGCTGTTTTACCAACCCCCGGTTCTCCGATTAATACCGGATTATTTTTAGTCTTTCTGGATAAGATTCGAATCACATTTCTGATTTCTGCATCTCGCCCAATCACCGGATCCAGTTTTTGTTCTCTGGCACGCTGTACCAAATCCTGTCCATATTTTGCCAGTGCATCGTAAGTTCCTTCCGGATTATCCGATGTCACCTTCACATTTCCTCTGACAGATTGCAGTGCTTCCAAAAATCGCTCTCTTGTCATTCCAAATTCTTTCCAAAGTTCTTTCACTTCTTTATTTGGTTTGTCAATTAACTGAAGAAAGAGATGTTCTACAGAAACATACTCATCTCCCATTCTCTTTGCCTCATCCTCAGCAGAAACCAATACGTTATTTAGTGCCTGACTGATAAACTGATTTCCTCCCTGCACCTTTGGACGTTTCTGAATCAATTGCAAAACCCGATTGGAAAAATACTCTGTCTGAATTTCCATCTTTTCAATTAGTTTTCGAATCAGACTATCGTCTAATGAAATCAAACTGTAAATCAAATGCTCCTGATCTATTTCCTGATTTCCATATTCTGCAGCAAGTTTTTCACAGTTCTGAATTGCCTCAATGGACTTCTGTGTAAATTTACTAATATTCATCACATGGACCTCCTTAATCTTTTTATGTAGCAGCCTCATCCTCTCCCCCGGAGTCATTAGCACTCTCCGTCATCGACTGCTAATTCTATTGTACTCTATTTTTTTATAAAATGGAATCTATTATGTAAACAATTTGTGAATTTTTTTCCTCTTCCTATGAATTGCACCCCGGAAGCTCTTTTGGTTCTCCAAGGTGCAGTTTCTTCTTTCATTTCTCCTATGAATTGCACCCCGGAAGCTCTTTGGGCTCTCCAGGGTGCATTTTCTTCTTTCGTTTCTCCTATGAATTGCACCCTGGAAGCTCTTTGGGCTCTCCAGGGTGCATTTAACTTTTGAAAGAACCATGTGACGCTTGCGCCACATCACGCATGAGCGGATGCGTAAGCATAAATACAGCTCCGCGAACTGCTCATCCTTGCGTAGCCTTTTATATTTCATAGTGGATTTCAAAGACCTTTCCCAAACCTAAAAAACAAAGTGCCGCTGCCGACACTTTGTTGTAATAATTTACAATATTTCAGCTAATGCCTGATATAATCTTTCCATTTCCTCATCTGTTCCGATGGTGATTCGCAAATAATTGTTAATTCTTGGTTTATTCCAATATCTTACGTAAATGTCCTTGCTTTTTAGGAAATCAAAGATTTCTTTTGCCGGCACCGTTTTATGTGTAACAAACAGGAAATTTGTTCTGGACTCTGTTCCTTCAAATCCCATTTCTGCAAGTTTCTTCTTTGCATTCTCTCTGGTCTTGACAATCTTATCACGAATTTCTCTGAAATATGCATCATCGTTTATTGCTTCCACTCCCGCTAAAATAGCCGGCTGATTCATGGTATAAGAATTATATGCAAATTTCACATTCTGCATTGCAGTAATCAGTTCTTCGCTTCCAATGGCAAATCCGATTCTTGCTCCAGCCATAGCTCTCGATTTCGAGAAAGTTCCTGTAACAAGAAGGTTTTCATACTTTGGAAGTAAGTCTCTTGCCGTCACAGTACCAAAATCTGAATAGGCTTCATCAACGATCACAATCGAATCCTGATTATTCTGAATAATTTTTTCAATAGATTCAAGTGGCATTTCAATGGCTGTCGGTGCATTTGGATTTGCAAAAATAACACCACCATTTGGAATATTGTAATCATCCACATTAATTTCAAACTGCTCATTTACCGGAATCATCTGATATGGAATGCGGAACAACTCTGCCCACACATCATAAAAAGAATATGTAATATCCGGGAATAAGATTGGCTTCTCTGAATTAAAGAATGTCAGAAATGCCATACCCAAAACATCATCAGAACCAACGCCCACAAAAACCTGCTTTTCTGAAACACCATAATAATGAGCAATGGCACGAACCAATGGTCCTACATCCGGAGACGGATATAATCTCAATAAATCCGTATTAAAATTATTCATAATTTCATCCACTTTGGGGGTTGGTGGATATGGACACTCATTGGTATTGAGCTTTACCATATTTTCTTTATTCGGTTGTTCTCCCGGTGTATATGGAGTCACCTTTCTGATATATTTTTTCCATTCTCTCATTTTATTTACCTCGTTATGACACTTTTATTCTGTACAGCTGCTTCAAAGTTATTTTTTCTCATCCTTTGATGAGACGTAATCAAAAAAATTATAAACAATAACGCCAACAAAAAACCTGTGGAATCTATCACTACATCCCGTACCTGTGGACTTCTTCCATCCACAAACCCCTGATGGAATTCGTCGGTTATTGCATAAAGCACACCAAATCCTTCAGAAATCAAGATGTTCTTAATATTTTGATAAATCATTTCAAAGGTGAGTAAGAATCCGCCAATGAAAAGGCCAAGAATTGCATATTCTCCAAAATGCCCCGTCTTCCGGACAAAAAAACTTACCCGATCAAATAATTCTTCCTGCTGTTTTTCACTAAGATTCGAAAAATCCGGTTCAATGATTTCTACGATTTTTTTCGTAATCCCATCGCTTAGGGATGAAGATTCTCTTGCCGTAGCAGCAGAAAAATCAAAAATCGTAATCATCCACCAAATGCTGAGGCACAACAATATCACTCTTGCCATCCGGATTTTTCTATTGAAATTGGTTTTGTTACTTTTCAACTGCATGACCTTTTTGGCGAATCACTTCAATTACCTGATCGACATAATCTTCCGCTTCGCTTTCTGTTTTTGCCTCAACCATTACTCGGATTACCGGCTCTGTTCCGCTTTCACGGACAAGAATTCTTCCGTCATTTCCAAGTTTTTCTGATACTTCATCTACTGCCTTCTGTACATCTACATCTGCTCTTGCCTCCGGCTTACTTGCCACTCTGATATTTTTCAATACCTGTGGATAAATGGTTACCGGATTAATCAGTTCAGACATTTTCTTCTTGGATGAAAGCATTACTTCCATTAATTTGATTGAAGTCAAAATACCATCACCGGTCGTTGCATATTTACTGAAAATAATATGTCCGGATTCTTCTCCACCCAAACGGTAGTTATTATTTCTCATACATTCATAAACGTACTTATCACCTACATCTGTTTTTTCATATCCGATTCCGACTGCATCAAAGGCTTTGTACAATCCGATATTGGACATGATCGTTGTTACAACAGTGTTGTTATCCAACTCACCGTTTTCTTTCATATAAGTTCCGCAAACATACAAAATCAAGTCACCGTTTACAATATGCCCTTCATCGTCAACACAGAAACAACGGTCTGCATCCCCATCATAGGCGAAACCAATGTCCAAATGGTTTCCGATTACAAACTTCTGTAATTCTTCAATATGTGTAGAACCGCATCCCATATTAATATTTGTTCCATTTGGTTCTGCATGAATCACATGGGTTTCTGCCCCCAATGCATCAAATACACTTTTTGCAATTGCAGAAGCACTACCATTGGAACAATCCAGTCCCACCTTCACATTTCTGAAGGAATGTTTTGCTAATGTCATTAAATATCCCATATAACGATTTCTTCCTGCAAAGTAATCGATTGTTCTTCCGATTTTTTCTCCCACTGCATATGGAATGCTTTCAAAGTCTGCATCAATATATTCTTCAATCTGATCAATGATTTCCTGTTCCATCTTTTCGCCTTTGCCATTAAGCAATTTGATTCCATTGTCATAAAATGGATTATGGCTGGCAGAAATCATAATTCCACAATCAAAATCTTCTGTACTTACTACATAAGACACACTTGGCGTGGTGGTAACATGAAGCAGATAAACATCTGCACCTGTGGATGTTAATCCGGCAGATAACGCATCTTCAAACATATAACTGCTTCGTCTTGTATCCTTTCCGATTGCTACGGAACATTTATGATAACGTCCATAGTACCATCCCAAAAAACGTCCTACCTTAAAGGCATGCATTGCCGTAAGGTTTACGTTTGCTTCTCCTCTAAATCCGTCTGTTCCAAAATATTTTCCCATGTTTCTCCTCCATCTCTTGGAATAACTCCATCTTATCTATTATATAATAGTCCGTATGTTTTTACAAATCCTTTGGCGGAATTACCGTCCATTCCACAAAGATATTTTCACATTCATTTTCCAAATCAACCAGAACCTGATGTAGCTGATTAAGGTACTTTTCCAATGCTTCGTTTTCTTTGTGATTGACCTTCACCACAATAGTCATTTCCTCACTTCTGGTGGACATTACATCATAAAATCCATCCAGGTTTTTGCCATAGTATTTTGGAAGTTCCAGAATCTCTGAAAGCATGGCATGCAACTCTTCCTTTTCTTCAATCTGGGATAAATCCAATCTATATTCCATTTCAATATCCTCATTTATTCATATAGTTTTTCAAAAGTTTCATAATGATTGCCAGTATAATAAATCAACCCATCCGACGAATAGATAATTCTTTTGGATCCTCTGCTTTTTTGTCCCATTGTATCAATGTCACATTCGAAATATTTTCTTCCTTTTTTCTTCGGGAGCTTATTTTCGTAATTTCCGAAATAATCTCCACCAATACATTTTCCCGGAGCATATTCCTCTAAGGAACCTCCCTGCCAGCCCAACTGTTTTGCTTCCTTCTTCGTGATGAAGTTCTTCGGTAATTGATGATATTGATGCAGATATTGTGCCACGTCATTCTTTGACGTATAGCTTCCGTCTTTTGGAAGTTTTTTTTGAGCAACTATTCCTATTGATGTTTGTTCGCTAGAAGTCCTGACTTCCGGTCGGCTTCCCTGCTGCTCATCCGGAGTAAATCCTCCACTAATAAAATTGATCAAAAAAGCGATTAGGACTCCAAGAATCACCACTGCCTCTTTGATGTGTTTTTTATACTTCATTCTTTTCTCCACTTCTATGAAACAGATTCCGTACCATACAATTTTTTATTATCAATAATAAATTCCCGATTGCAAACCTGCAACGCAGCATTCTTATGGGTAATGATAATACAGGTTTTCCGATTCAGTTTTTTAATATTATTAAGAACTCGTTTTTCTGTTTCAGCATCCAACGCCGAGGTTGCTTCATCCAACAACAGAATCGGTGCATTACTAATCAATGCTCTGGCAATGGCAAGACGCTGTGCCTGGCCTTCGGAAATTCCCAGTCCCTTTTCTCCAATCACTGTATCCAAACCTTCCGGCAAACTTTTCACAAAGTTGTAGATATCACTAAGTTTTAGCGCATCCTCTACTTCTTTTTCAGTAGCCTCCGGATTAATCAGCAAGATATTTTCCCGCAGGGTTCCGCTAAACAAATAATTTCCCTGTGGCACATAAGAAAACAGTACTCTGGAATCTGTTCCAGCTTCTTCACTGCTGCCATCCTGATAACATAATTTTATAGTTCCATTCTGAGGTTTAAACACTCCTAACAGCATTTTCATTAATGTGCTCTTTCCAATTCCGGAAATTCCACGAATTGCTACAAAATCCCCTTTTTTCAAAGTAGCGTTTCCTTCTTCCAGAACACTTTCCCGTCCGTAATTAAACTGAATATCTTCAAAACGGATTTCTTTTAATTGCCGGTATTTTTCTTCCCGGTTCCAATCTATTTTCCGGAATTCCTCTTTTTCCAGATGTTCGATTTCAAGAATTCGCTCAGCCGAAGCCACAATAGAATAGTATTGTGGAATGACTTTCGTGACATTTACAAATGGTGTCTGAATTTGAGAAACCAATTGTAATACCGCAGTTAATGTTCCATAAGACATTGCCCGGAAACAAACCTTCATGGCACACCAAATGAGTGCAAATAAATAGCCGGCATTAAAAACAAAAGAAAATCCTGCATTTGCAAGAATACTGATTGTTCTTCGCTTCATTTTTGCCTGATAATTGATTTTTTGTAACTCGTCTCCTTTCTGCGAAAACTGCGTTTCCACACCAAAAGTTTTGACTACCAACAGACCTTCAATGGCTTCCTGGAAAAAGGAACGAGCTTTTCCATCTGTTTCCTGAACCTTTTTGTGAAGGCTTTTTAACTTCGAGCGGAACAACAAAGTCACGCCGGAAATCATTAAACCGCCTGCCAAAAAGACCAGGGTAAACTTCCAGTCGAAGGCAATCAATACAATAAAGGCTCCTAAAAACTGAGTAATATAATAAATCATATCCGGAATAATTCCTGTCATTCCGTCAGAAATAATTTTTACATCACTGGTAATCCGATTCATCAGTTCTCCACTATGATAAGGATTAATTTTTTCGTATTTTTTTGTCAGAATATTAGAAAACAAATTGGAACGCATTTTCATTTCCAATCCTGCCTGCACTCTGATTGCCAAACTCTGATTATATACCCGAAGCAACAGTCTTCCGGCAATAATGGCAAAAATCACCGCGCCAAACATCACAATCCGATGCATATACTGTGTTCGTAGTAGTTCTGTTTTCGCATCTGCCGCATGCTGTGCTGCATCAATAGCGTATTTACTTGCAACAGCCAGCATTGTGTTTGCTAATGCAAGGATCACATTAAACAAACTGAGAGCCACGATTTTCCCACGAAATCCATGACTGTTTTTTATAATCCACTGTAATCCTTTTGATTCATTCATTTCTTATCCTCGAATTTTACGTCGGACACGACGCAAAAATTTTCTTCCTTTGACATATATTTTCCGAAGCTGAACTCTTTTATTCCAGAGATGACAATACATCCTGTATCCCATATGATTGCATGAATATTCTTTTCCTTTTCTGGTAAAAGATTCCACAACTCCTATAACCTGTTTTTCCTGAATTCCCCATTCAATCGTTAATTGATGATCCCCCCGCATTCCATAAGTGTGTTTTCGAATCCCCACAACCCGATGCAATACATAACTTCCATCGCTCCGCTGATACAATGGAAGATCATATTTTTTTAATGGAAATACCGGTTTCTTCAAAGTTACCGTATCTATTCCGTCACGAAGCATCGGTAGCATACTGGTTCCCTTCGGAGAGAAAGTTGTTGTTTTTCCAACTGCCAACTGTTCTCGGATGATTGGAATCATTTCATCCATTTCAACTTCTTTATTCAAATAAATCCTCCTCTTGAGCCTTCTGAATAAAAATCCTTATATCCTGCTGCGCCTGTTCTTCCGACACCTCATAAGTGTCTGTCAAAGCCTGAACCAATGCATCTTCTTCAATACCTTTTTGTAATTTTTCAAACAGAAACGCCCCTGTTTCATTGAGACTCATCATTCCATTAAAATCAATGTTTTCTTTTCCGATTGGTACTACCACATAATTTCCGGCAATATTTCTCAAAACAAAACTATCTTTTATTTTCATCATTCTCAAACTCTCCTTATTGTATGATAGGCCAAAGAGGCAGCCTCTTCACTAATATTACATCCCATTTCATAAAGCGGTGTTTCCACAAGAATCTGTTCCATCTGTGTCAGAATCAAATCCATCGTTTCCTCTTTACTTACCTGATGAATTGTTTGTTTCAGATATTTTGGAATAGCTTCTCCCACACTGATTTCTTTGATTGTATTTTTTTCTGATCTCTTCAAAAATACAATTCCACCTAATTTTGCACAATCGTTGACCTGAAGATCGGTCTTTCCGCTCCATGGGGTTCCAAATACGTACCAAAGCTCCCCTTTTCTTCGAACAATCGGTTTGTCATCATTCAAGATAACAGCCTTTTCCCCAAGATATTGTTTCCACAGTGCTGTATGGGTAGATTTTCCCGTTCCACTATCTGCCGAAAACAGATAAGCATATCCGTCTACGGCTACTGCTGAGGAATGAATCATACATCCATTTTTCTTAACAACCCTTCGATGAAACACTTCACCGGTATACAGATATTCCCAATCTTCCAATGACAATTTCATTTTAGATTTCTTTTGTACGTTTTCCAAATATTCCGGTTCATAATCAATAATGATATCTGCCTCATCCTCCGACCATTCAGTCTGTGCCCTGTAAGCTTCCGCTTTTCTTCTGGTTCGCTGAAAATAAGTTGTCATAACTACTTTATATCCGGCAATTTCATATCGTTTTCTTGTCATATTATAATCCATAGGTCTCCTTTTGTCGGTCTCATTCTCCCCTATAAATTCGCAAAACACCTATGGATAATCATAGGTGTTTTCACGTTATTATTATTTATAATATCCTTTATTGTGTCCATAACCATAGCCGTAATTTGAACCGTATCCTCTTTGATAATAGCCGCCGTAATAGCTGCTCTTATCTTCCGGATCCACTTTATTTAGTACTGCTCCTAAAATTTTACAACCGGATTTTCTCATCTGCTCAATCTGTTTTTGGGCATATTTGTAACTAATATTGGACTGTGAAATCAAAAAGATTAGACCGTCTGTTTTTGGAGCAACAATAGCAGGATCAATAACCTGTCCGATTGGTGGGGTATCAATAATCACGTAATCGTACATTTCCCTTACCTTCTGAATCAGTTCATCAAATCGACTTCCATTCAATAATTCTGCCGGGTTTGGCGGTACAGGACCGGAAATAATCATATCCATATTCTCGATATTTGTTGTATATTTAACATCATCCAATTCTGCTACACCGGACAAAAACTGGGTTAATCCTTTAATTGCCTTATTGATTTTATATCGTCCAATCAATACGGATTTTCTTAAGTCCGCATCAATAAACAACACTTTTTTCCCAGAGTCCGCAATTGATATTGCAAGATTGAAAGCCACCATAGACTTTCCTTCATTTGGAATGCAACTGGTCAAAGATACAACCTTCACATCATCTCCACAGAACTGTACATTGGTTCGGAGCGTTTTGTATGCTTCTCTTGTTTTGAAATCTAAGTCTGCCACTTTTTCCAGATTAATATTTAACATCCGTCATACTCCTTTCCTATGCTTCTTTTTCATCCTGTTTATTTTTTTGCTTATCCTTTTCAGGCGGTTTTCCATAGCCGTAACCATAACCATAGCCATAACCGTTTTTGGAATCGACACTCTTTAATGGAATCGCAGCTAATACGCTGATTCCAAGATGTTTTTCAATATCATCCGGTGATTTGATGGTGTCATCTAAAATAAACATAACAACAACAATAATCACCGATAAACCAAAGCCTAAAATAAATCCAAGCATTGTATTTTTCTCAACATTTGGGCTGGATGGACTCACGGGCAAATTCGCATCATCGATTGGATTAACCGCTTCAATTCCCTCCATAACATTTTTTGTTTTTTTATTAGCAACATCACGAACTTTATTTGCTATTTTTTGCGCAAGCTTCGGATCAGTACTTGTAACAGAAATTTCCATTACACGAGTATCTTCAATCAGTTCCACTTCAATCATTTGAGCTAACGCAGAAAGTGACTGTTCCAAATCCAACTCGTCTTTTACTTCCTGCAAAACCGGTTCACTGGTCAACAATACCTGATAATCGTTTGCAAGGTAAGACGCAAAAGCTAAATCGTTTGTTGTCAATCCATCAGAATTCGGATCCTGATGTGTCAAAATATAAACTTTTGTTTTTGATACATACTGTTCATCTACAAAATATTCTGTATATGCAAATACTAATCCTCCAACTAAGATTCCCACAAGAATAATAATCATTAATCGATTTAGTATTGTAGTAAATAACCCTCTAAGGTCAATCTCTATCTCATTTCTGCTGTTTTCTGTGTCCATCCCTTATCCTTTCGTCTTACAAATATTTGTCTTCAATTACTTTTTGCGGATTATCAACCAATAACCACTGCAAGTATCCCGGTGTGAATTTCTTTTCCAGAACTTTCAAACATTCATCCCAATAGACTCCTCGTCTCCCTGTGCTATGAGCATCTGTTGCAATGAAATACAGAAAATTTTCTTTCATCATTTTCAATACAAACTTTTTTTCTCTCCCCAGTAAGCTGGTAGCATTCACCTGAAAATACACGCCCATTTCAATCAAATGCAAAATCTGTTCCCGGTTAATCACACCAATTTTCTTTCGAAGACATTGATATCGCTCGCAATGAGCAATAATCGGAATATATCCTCCACTAATTAAATCCATCAGATATCGTTCCATTTCTTTTTCACGTACAGTTGGATAAAACTCTACTAAGACATAACGACTACCGGCCAAACTAAGGATTCTTCCTTCTTCTAACAAATCCGGCATATCATTACACGCCATCACTTCGTTTCCCAGGTACAATTTCATATCCGGATATTGCTTTTTCACTGCTTTTTGAAGGACTTCAAAATGCTCCTGCATTTTTTCCTGCTTTGGCATACATTCTCCTATATGAAAATGTGGGGTCAAAATAATGTTACGAACACCTTGCTCATATTCTTGTTTGATAATTTCTAAAGATGTTTCAAGGGAATCCGAACCATCATCTACACCATACAATATATGATTATGCAAATCTGTTAAATTAACCATTAGAGAGCCTCCTGCACACTGTCTTACATTATATCAAAAAAGTAAACTGTAAACAACTATTACTCATTATTTACCTGAGCCAATTTTGCTGCCTGATCTGCTGCAATACAGCTATCAATAATCTCTCCGATATCTCCATTCATAATCTGTTCCAGACGATGAGAGGTGTACTTGATTCGATGATCCGTAACACGTCCCTGTGGGAAGTTATAAGTTCTGATTTTTTCAGAACGGTCTCCAGTACCAATCTGGCTTTTTCTTGCTGCAGACTCTTCATCCTGTTTCTTCTGTAATTCCAATTCATAAAGACGGGCACGTAATACCTTTAACGCCTTATCCTTATTCTTTAACTGTGATTTTTCATCCTGACAGGAAATTACGATTCCCGTTGGAATATGTGTCAAACGAACCGCTGAGTCTGTAGTATTGACACACTGACCACCATTTCCGGAAGCACGGAACACATCGAAACGAATATCGTTCATATCAATTTCCACATCCACTTCTTCCGCTTCAGGCATTACAGCAACCGTAGCTGTCGATGTATGGATTCGTCCACCGGATTCCGTAACAGGCACTCGCTGTACACGATGCACTCCACTTTCATACTTCAACTTCGAATAGGCGCCCTGTCCGTTTACCATAAATACAACTTCCTTGAAACCACCGATTCCATTTTCATTAATATCCACCAATTCCGTTTTCCAATGCATGGATTCTGCATACATACAATACATACGGTACAATTCTGCTGCAAATAAAGCTGCTTCATCTCCACCGGCGCCACCACGGATTTCCACAACAACGTTTTTGTCATCATTTTCATCCTTTGGAAGTAACAAAATCTTCAATTCTTCTTCTAACTGTTCAATCTGAGCCTTGGCATCATTCATTTCTTCCTTTGCCAATTCTCTTAAATCTTCATCTGATTCATCATTTAAAATCATCAGGCTGTCTTCTACAGTCTGCTTCGCATTCTTATATGCCTTATATGCTTCTACCAAAGGAGCCAAATCACTCTGTTCCTTCATGATTTTTCTATAATTATTCTGATCATTTACAACACTTGGATCATTTAACTGTTCCAGGATTTCATCATAACGTTGTAAAATACCTTCCAACTTATCAAACATTGATTTTTCCTCCATAAACTACCCGGTCTAATCCGGCCAGGTCCTTCAATATTTCAACTTCTGTAAACCCATTTTCCTGCAAAAGTCCTTTGACTTCCTCTCCTTGATTGAAACCGATTTCAAAGAAAATTTTTCCCTCAGAAGTCAGATAATCTTTTGCCTGGGCTGTTATCTGTTTATAAAACCACAATCCATCTTCCAGTCCATCTAAGGCAATTCTCGGATCATAGACTTTCACTTCCTCCATCAGTTCCTCAATTTCATCGGTTCTGATATATGGAGGATTGGATACAATCACATCAAATTTCCCTTCAATGTTTCGGAACAAATCCGATTCCACAAAGGTCACATTTCCGTGATTTTTTTCATTGTTCTTTTTTGCCACCTTTAAAGCCTCTGCTGAAATGTCACTGGCAAATACAACCGCATGGCTTGCCAGACGGTCAATGGAAATCGCAATACATCCGGAGCCCGTACATAAATCAAGCACTCTCTGCTCACTCGTATTTTCCATTTTTTTTAAAACCGTTTCCACCAGGATTTCTGTATCCTGCCTCGGAATCAACACATTGGAATTTACACAAAATTCCATTCCCATAAATTCCTGAACTCCGGTTAAATGCTGTACCGGAACTCTCTGGCACCGCTTCTCCACAGCATCCAGAAATGTTCCTGCCACTTCCTCATCCACACAAAAATCCGGATAAAGTAACAGGGTATCCCGCTTAATATGCAAAAAATGCTCTGCAAGAATCCGACAATCCCAATCAAAATCGGGAACTCCCGCTTCTTTTAATTGCATCTTTGCTTTTCCAATGATTTCCTTCGCTAAAACTTCCAATTGTACCCTGAACCTTCACCTTCAACATGCTGTTCTCTGATTCTGGAAAGAACTCTTTCTTCCTGCTCTCTTTTCTGTCTGTCTTCTTCCAGTTCGATTCCGTTTTCTCTCAAATACTCTTTCCAGTCAAACACTGCTTCAACCGCTTTTATTGCAACTTCAATCATATCATCTGTCGGTTCTTTTGTTGTAATCTTTTGCATCCACAGGCCTGGCTTGCTAAGCATGTTTACAAACGGATTCGTACTTCTTCCCGCTAACTTTATGAATTCATAAGAAATTCCGGCAATTACAGGAATTAGCAAAATTCGAATCAGGTAACGAAGCCAAATCGTCTTCGTCTGTACCAATATAAAAATTACAATACTAATCACAAGAACAATCAACATAAAGCTGGTTCCGCATCGCTTATGATAACGAGAACTGTCCCTTACATTCGCAACAGATAATTCTTTTCCGCTTTCAATACAATTGATACATTTATGTTCTGCTCCATGATACATAAACGTTCGTTTAATATCATTCATTAAAGAAATCAACAGCAGATATCCAATAAAAATAACCATTTTTACGATTCCTTCAATCACAGGAACCTGACGTTCCTTCACTGCCGGAATGTAGCGTTCACACAAATCCGCTACAAACAAAGGCAATAACATAAACAAACCAATCGCCAATGCCACTGAAAAAATCACGGTAATGGTCATTACTACCTTTTCTGCCTTTTCACCTAATTTATCCAACAACCAGGTTTCAAATTTTCCCGGTTCTTCCTCCTCTTCATCAAAAAAACTTGCGGAGTAAGTTAACGTCTTAATTCCGAGAACCATCGAGTCGACAAAATTAAAAACGCCCCTGATAAATGGAAGTGACAAAATCTTCTTCCCCGCTGTCAATCCCTTGTATTTCTGAATATCTACTTCGATTGTCTGATCCGGCTTTCGTACTGCGACGGCATAATCATCTTTATTTCTCATCATAATTCCTTCCAGAACAGCCTGTCCACCAATTCCTGAAGGATATAATTTACTACATGTTTTTTCTTTATTTTTCATAACAACACCTATTTAAAAATAAGAAAAGAGGTTGAGAATCTCTCCTCAACCTGTTATTCTTAAAAACTATTTCATACCATATTTCTTGTTGAACTTTTCAATTCTACCACGTGCTGAAGCAGCCTTCTGCTGTCCTGTGTAGAAAGGATGGCAAGCTGAACAAATTTCAACATGGATATCTTTCTTGGTTGAACCTGTTACGAATGTGTTACCACAGTTACATGTAACGGTTGCTTCATAGTAATCTGGATGGATTCCTTCTCTCATTACATTCACCTCATTTAATATATATTTTTTCTCATTGGCAACGCCAATTCGTCTTCGCTACGAATATGTCGAATATCCCGAACTATGTTCGACAACTCAACAGCCTTTATATTGTAGCATAGTCAGCAATGTTATGCAAGCATTTTTCCAAATCATTTTTGCAATTTCTGACATGCCTTTATATCTTCCTGAATCTGCTTTTGCAATTCCTCCAAATTTTCAAATTTTCGTTCCGGACGAATAAATCCAAAGAACTGCACTTCTACCACTTCGTGATAGATATATTCCTTAAAATCAATAATATGGGTTTCCACCTTAATCTGTTTTCCATTTTCCACGGTTGGATTCACGCCCACATTGCTAATTCCGTGGTATCGAATACCTTCAACCACAACTTCCGTACGATACACACCATTCGGCGGCAACAATTTTGTTTTTTCCGGAATCAGGTTTGCTGTAGGAATATCAATGGTTCTCCCCAATTGCTTTCCTTCCTGAACCCGTCCGATAATTCGATACGGATGATCCAGCAGTCGATTTACTTCCAGCATTTCTCCCCTGGCAATTAATTCCCGAATCACACTACTACTGATATCCCTGTGATTGTATTGTTCTTTTTCCACTACAATCAGCGAATATTCAAACTGTTTCTGGTGTTCTTCCAAAAACTTCACATCTCCTGCTGCTTTACTGCCAAAGTGAAAATCCGTCCCGCAAACAATCGTCGTGGCTCCCAGTTTTTCTTTCAATACCTTCTCAATAAATTCTTCCGGTGACATTGCCAGAAATTCTTTCGTCAAAGGCATTTTAATATAAACATCCACGCCCAGTTCTTCTAACAGGAGTTTTT
This sequence comes from Eubacterium sp., assembly GCA_024697845.1. Taxonomy (GTDB): domain Bacteria; phylum Bacillota; class Clostridia; order Lachnospirales; family Lachnospiraceae; genus Eubacterium_G. The sequence continues at coordinate 36,695 of JAILRZ010000147.1, forward strand.
TCTCCTGTTCTGTCACGATTGTTTTGCTCTCTTCTTCTTTTAGAAAGACGGAAGGTGCCGCCTCAAAAGTTAGAACAACCTTTTGACGTCCATTGGCGTTTTGTTTCAGGATTTCCAATAACTTTTCATGTCCTTTGTGAATCCCATCAAATTTTCCAATGGTTACAATCGTATTATTCATTTTTTTATTATCGTCGAACCCAAAGGTTTGCATTGTTTTCTCCTATCGGACCGCTTCATTAAAGAAACATTTTGGTAGGTTTATAAATCTGTCGGTTTGCTTCAAAAATGTATAGTCCGACAAATTCTCCTTCAGAGGTATAAACCCTGACAATCTGTCCATCTTCATGTTGCATTTTCAAAAGTGTATTTCTGGATGTAAAAATATTTCCGTTATATACTAATTTCTTTGCATCTTCTGATACAATACATTTGGAATACTGCGTTAGCATTTCATCAACCGGAACAAGATAATCATCTATAATTCCGCAATCTCTGGCATGTTCAATTTGGGACAGAGTTATACTGTCCTTCACACTGAAACGCTCCACCTGCGTGCGTACCAGATTTTCCATTGTCCCACCGACACCCAGTTTTTCTCCAATATCATTGCACAAGGTTCGGATGTATGTCCCTTTGGAACAGGTAACATGCATTTCCACTCTTGGCAAATCAAATTTTGTTATAGTAATATCAACGATTTTGCAACGACGGGCCGGTCGTTCAATAACCTCGCCCTGTCTGGCTAATTCATATAGTTTTTTCCCTTTAATCTTGATTGCCGAAAACATTGGTGGAATCTGATCGTACTCACCGATAAAACTTTTAATCACTTCGTAAACCCGATTTTCCGTTAATGCTTCCAGCTCTTTTGGGATTGCAGTTGCAATCACTTCTCCGGAAGTATCCTGGGTATTGGTTGTAACCCCCAACAACAATGTCGCCTGATATGTTTTATCTTTTTCAGATAAAATATCACACAGTTTTGTTGCCTTTCCAAGGCACACAGGCAACACCCCTACGGCATTGGGATCCAGAGTTCCCATGTGGCCGATTTTCTTTTGTTTTAAAATTCCCCGAAGCTTTGCGACCACATCATGTGATGTAAAACCCGGTTCTTTATATACATTGATTACTCCATGAATCATTTCCTAATCTCCCTAACTTCATACTTTCCCTTAAATCACTTTTTCGATTTCGGCAAGAACGGTAGCAACGGCTTCTTCCAAGGTTCCTTTGAGGTCAAAGCCGGCAGCTCTCACATGCCCACCACCATCAAATTTCACAGCGATTTCGCTCACATCTACATATTTTCTGGAACGAAGACTCCCCTTCCAATGATTTTCTCCCAACGGGTAAACAAACAACGCAACTTCGACTCCTTCCACGTTGCGGATGGATGCAATCACAGCATCCAAATCATTTTTGGTAATTCCATATTGTTCCATCATTTCCGCCGTACAATATCCGTAAATGCATTTTCCATCCATTTTTAGTACGGCATTTTTCTGAATCTGAGCTGTAATCATCATCTGGTTGAAAGATTTTTTATAATATGTTTCCTCCAGAATTTCATTGGTATCCAATCCAAATTCCATAAGATTTGCAACTATCCTCATAGTTTTCGGTGTAGTACTCTGAAAACGGAACACACCGGTATCATGGGCAATTCCCATATATAATGGCGCTGCAACTGTTTCATCAAACAATTCCAAATCCAAAAATTCATACAGTACTTCACTGGCAGAACCTGCCTCAGCTACCACATAATTATCATCCGCATATCCGAGATTACTTTTATGATGATCAATGCAATAGGATCTTTTTGCATTTTCAAAATATTTTGCATTTTCTCCCAAACGATCCAGGCTGGCTGTATCCAGAGAAATGAATAAATCAAATATCGTTCCATCATATTCCTTGGTTTCAATACAGTCTGTGTTTGGAATCAGTTCAAACTTCGGATCCACATATTCCAGAAATACCCGCACTTCTAACTCAGGGCGGTTCTTCTTTAAGTAATTGTAAAGTCCCATACAGGAACCCACGCAATCCCCATCCGGTCTTACATGTCCGGCAATCCCAACAGTTTTTGCGTTTCCGATTACATCATTAATCTTCATGATGATTTACCTCGTCAATCAACTTGGACATTTTCATTCCATATTCAATAGACTCATCCAAAATAAAGCGGATTTCCGGCGTATTTCTAAGATTAATTGTATGCGCCAGTTCTCTACGGATAAATCCTTTTGCACTATTCAGACCTTCCAATGTTTCTTTCTTCGCTTCATCGTTGCCAAGGACACTGATAAACACTTTACAGGTCTTCAAATCCGGTGCGACCTCAACTGCAGTAACAGTTGTCATCATTCCCACACGCGGATCCTTCAACTCACGAATAATCGTGCTGAGTTCACGCTGAACTTCACCATTGATTCGTGTATTCTTAATGCTGTTTTTTCTCATTCTTTTACCTCTTTTATTTGCTCGTACTCAAGAAGCTTCACAAAAAGCTTCTTCGAGCACTTCCACCTATATTTATCTAGGCACTTCTACCATGATGTAGGATTCAACCTGGTCTCCTTCACGAATATCATTAAATCCATTAAATACGAGACCACATTCGTATCCTGCTTTCACTTCTTTCACGTCATCTTTATATCTCTTTAAGGAAGCTAATTCCCCTTCAAAGATCAATTCGCCTTCTCTTGTTACACGAGCCTTGCTTCCACGCTGAATGTTTCCATCCAATACATAAGAACCGGCAATATTTCCAACTCCGGAAGCTTTGAAAATCTGTCTGATTTCTGCATGACCGGTTACCTTTTCTTCGTAAATCGGTTCCAACATTCCCTTCATTGCTCTTTCAATATCATCAATCGCATTATAGATTACACTGTACAATCTAAGATCGACATTTTCGTTCTTTGCTGTTTCTTCTGCCTGATTATCCGGTTTTACATTAAATCCGATAATAATCGCGTTGGAAGCAGATGCAAGAATAACGTCTGATTCATTAATGGCACCAACACCACCGTGAATAACTTTTACTTCAACTTCATCATTAGACAGCTTGACAAGACTCTGTTTTACTGCTTCTACAGAACCCTGTACATCAGCCTTGATAATCAGATTCAATTCTTTCAATTCCCCTGCTTCAATCTGCGAGTTCAGATCATCTAAGGAAATTCTGAATTTATTTGTTTCCATTAATTTTGCCTTGCTGTCTTCAACGAAGGTATTTGCAAAGTCTTTTGCTTCTGATGCAGTTTCTGTAGATACAAATACTTCACCTGCGTTTGGAACTCCGCTAAGACCAAGAATTTCAACCGGTGTAGATGGTCCGGCAACCTTAATCTGATTTCCGCGATCATCACTCATGGCACGTACTTTACCGTGATTTGCTCCGGCTGCAATGTTTGATCCAATCTTCAAAGTACCCTTCTGAACTAAGACTGTTGCAACAGGTCCTTTTCCTTTATCGAGTTTTGCTTCAATAACAATACCTCTTGCCTGTCTGTTTGGATTTGCTTTCAATTCCAACACATCAGCCTGAAGTAATACCATTTCTAATAATTCATCGATACCTTCTTTGGTATGAGCAGAAACAGGAACCATTTCCACATCTCCGCCCCAGTCGGAAGCTAACAATCCGTATTCAGCAAGTCCCTGCTTTACACGGTCAAGGTTTGCACCCGGTTTATCAATCTTGTTGATTGCAACAATAATTTCAATATTCGCTGCCTTAGCATGGTTAATCGCTTCAACAGTCTGTGGCATAACACCGTCATCAGCTGCAACTACTAAGATTGCAATATCTGTAGACTGTGCACCACGCATACGCATGGATGTGAACGCCTCATGTCCCGGAGTATCCAGGAATGTAATGGTTTCTCCGTTTGCTTTTACAACAGAAGCACCGATGTGCTGTGTAATACCACCTGCTTCTCCAGAAATAACGTTTGTTTCACGAATTGCATCCAACAGAGATGTTTTACCATGGTTAACGTGACCCATAACACAGACTACCGGTGGACGTTTCACCATTAATGATTCATCTTCTTCTTCCTCACGAAGCAATTCTTCAATGATGTCAACCTTTTCTTCCTTTTCACACATAATCTCATAACCTAATGCGATTTCTTCCGCACTGTCAAAATCGATTTCTGTGTTTACGGTTACCATTTTTCCTTCTAAGAATAATTTCTTGATAATTGCAGACGCCGTCATCTTCATCTTATCAGCTAAATCACCGATTGTGATGCTGTCAGGTACCTGAATAATCTTGATTTCTTCCTTCTTTTCTTCTTTCTTCTTTGGCTTTTCTAATACCGGCTTAGAGAAATCACCCTTCTTGCCGTTCTTGCCTCTCTTACCGTTTCCGTCTTCAAAGTTACGGTTATTACGGTTCTGATTATCTTTTCGATCCTGACGAAGTTTGTTTTCTCTCGTCTTACGATCCTTATTCTGAATTGTTTCTGTTGCTGTTGCACCGCCACGTTCATTGCGGTCATTCTTTCCTCTGAAGTCACGGTTCTGACCATTACGGTTATCCGGACGTTTTCCGCCACGATCGTTACGATTTCCATTACGGTCATTATCACGGTCATTATTGCGATTACGGAAGTTTCCGTTGCGATTATCACGGTTGTCGCGGTTATTGCGATTCTGATTTCTATCCCCGTTATTTCTACGTTCACCGTTTCTCTGCTGGTTCTGGTTTGGACGTTCCGGCTTTCTGTCATTCTTTACAGACTGCTTCTTATCTGCATTTTCCTGAGCAGGTTTTTCAGCAGTTTTTACCGGTTCTTCCTTTTTCTCAGTTTGCGGTTTCTTTTCTGCAACAGGCTCTTCCTTTACCGGTGCTTCTACAACAGGTTCTTTTGTTTCTACTACTTTTTCAACCTTTGTTTCAACCTTTACTTCTTCCGGTTTTACTTCAGGAGTTGTCTGTTCAGCAACCTTCACTTCTGTTTCTTTTAAAACTTCTTCCTGAACAATCTTCTTTTCTTCCTTTTCCCCTTTAGAGCGATGTTCTCCGGAGCGACGATGATGATGTTCCCCACTATGTCTTCTCTTTTTACGTTCACCTTCTCCTCTGGAACGATGTTCTCCGGTTCTGACAATTCCCTTGCTTGTGATTAACACTCTCGGCTTTGCCTTTTCTTCCTTCTTTTCTTCTGATTCTTCTTTCTTACCGTCTTTTCCGAATTTTGTTCGAATGTATACGATATTATCATCTTCAATGGAACTGGCAGCTTTCACTTCAATTCCTTTTTCTGCTAATGCTGTAACAATATCAGTGCTTTTTATTTCTAATTCTTTTGCTAATTCATGTACTCTCATTTTTGCCATTTAGTTACCTCCGTCTACTTACTACTATTTACTAATTGAATAATTGACTTTCCAAACTCTGAATCCAAAATTGCTATGGACGTCCGCTCTTTATTTCCCGTTGCGGAACCTAATTCTTTTTTCTCCCCATATTCTACATATGGAACCTGATAGTACTCACATTTATTCCGAAACAGTTTCTTCGTGTTATCGGATGCTTCCGTAGAAACAATCACCAGTTTTGCTTTTCTCTGCTTCACAGCTTTTTCCACAGAGAACTCTCCGGCAACTGTTTTCCCTGCCCGGGTAGCCAATCCTACCATTGAAAAAATCTTATTCATGTTCTTCCCCTAACTGTTCCATCAACTGCGCAACCACATCTTCCTGTAATTTCGAGATTTTCAATGTTCTTTCCAGTCCACGGTTCTTCACCGCTTTTTCCAGACAGGCTCGATTATGACAAATATACGCTCCTCGTCCGTTTTGTTTTCCTGTTATATCCACAAAAACCTCTCCATCCTTGTTTCGCACAATTCGGATTAAATCTTTTTTGTTTTTTTCTTCCCTACATCCCGTACAGGTCCTTGTAGGAACTTTTTTTGATTGTCCCATAGCACTTCTCCTATGCCTTATTCTTCAGATTCCTCTACTTCTGAATCATATTCTGCATCATACTCTGCATCATACTCTGCATCGTATTCCTCATCATACTCATCATCGTATTCGCCATCATAATATTCATCATCGTAGTACTCACCGTCATAATATTCACCATCGTAGTAATCTTCTTCGTTGAATACATACTGAATACCTTCTTCTTTTGCCTGTGCTTCGCTCTTAATGTCAATCTTAAATCCTGTTAATTTAGCAGCAAGTCTTGCATTCTGTCCTTCTTTACCAATTGCCAAAGAAAGCTGTGAGTTTGGTACAACAACCAATGCTTCCTTATTGTCAGGATCAGCCAAAACTGCAATAACCTTTGATGGGCTTAATGCGTTTTCGATTAAAATCGCCGGGTTATCACTCCAATTTACGATATCAATCTTTTCGTTACGTAATTCATCAACAACAACGTTAACTCTTGCTCCATTGACACCTACACACGCACCTACCGGATCAACATTTTCATTGTTGGAATATACTGCAATCTTTGTACGTGAGCCTGCTTCTCTTGCAACACTTTTGATTTCAACAACACCTTCCTGAATTTCTGTTACTTCCTGTTCAAACAATCTCTTAACAAGACCCGGATGTGTTCTGGAAACAACAATTCTTGGTCCCTTGCCATTATCTGTTACATCAGTAATGTAAAGTTTAATTCTTTCCGTTGGTCTGAAGAATTCTCCCGGTGCCTGTTCCTTTTCAACCAAAACAGTGTCAACCTTTCCAAGATTTACACTAATATTCTTTCCATTGATTCTCTGAACAATTCCGGTAACAATATCATTTTTCTTTTCATAATACTGTTCAAAGAGGCTCTTTCGTTCTTCCTCACGAATTTTCTGGAGAATTCCGTTTTTCGCACTCTGTGTAGCAATACGTCCGAAATCTTTTGACTGGATTTCAATATTAACCACGTCACCTAACTCATAAGTTCCTTTGATGTTTCTTGCATCTTCCAAAGAAATTTCCTTCACACTGTCTTCAACTGTTTCCACAACAGTCTTCTGAGAATAGATGTGGAAATCTCCTGTTTCACGGTCAATTGTTACAGTAACATTGTCTGCCTTGTTAAAGTTATTCTTATACGCTACTACTAAGTTACTCTCAATTGCTTCAAATAATGACTCTTTGCTGATGTCTTTTTCTTTTTCCAACACATTTAACGCTTCAATTAATTCCTTATTCATTTTCCTTTATCCTCCTAAAATTCAATATATTCCCTAACCAATGCGGTTAATTTTCTCTCAAACACAGTTTCATTTCCTTCTCCGTCATCAATGGTAAATGTATCTTTATCATAACTCTTTAAGATTCCAATAAACTGCTTTTCACCATCGATTGCCTTAAACAAATGAACTTCTACAACCTTCTCCAGATTTCTTTCAAAATCCCGATCCTTCTTCATTGGACGTCCAAGTCCTGGAGAACTCACCTCCAGAATGTATGCATCCGGAATGAAATCCACCTCATCCAGTTTTTCACTTAAGATTCGGCTGACACTCTCCAAATCATTGATTGTAATTCCTCCCGGTTTATCAATATAAGCCCGAAGATAATAATTACTTCCTTCTTTTACATATTCCACATCGACAAACTCGAATCCTTTTTCTTCCACAATGGGAATTAACAATTCTTCAGTCTTTGCTTCATAAACTGCTCTCTTTGACATTGAACCTCCTTTGCTCATAGAAAAGAGCGAACCTTTGCGGTTCGCTCCTGTGTTTCTAGTCTCAATTTACTATAGTAGTATAAATCGATTATGCCATTCTGTCAACGACTAATTTCCTTTAGGAGATTTCAAAATACTTTCATAAAACTTCAATCCCAATACCGGAAAATGTTTTGCAGTAAAATTCATAAAATGCGCATCTTTCCCTAAAATCATCCGGGATTTCTGTCCGACAATCTTGTTCACAATTTTCTTTGCCATTTTTTCCGGTGTTGTGGACATGAATCGAATCCACCGTTTCTTTCCATTAGCCTCCTGATTCCGTAATAAATCTGTACGCACCAGTCCCGGGCAGGCATACGCAATATACATCTCCCTTCCCAGTTCCTCTATCATACTTTCCGTATATGCTTTCAGTGCAGCTTTGGTCGCACCATAGATTCCCATTCCCGGCAGAGAAACCAATGCTGCTGCTCCAGATATGTTGACAATTCCCGGCATCATGGATTTTCGTAAAATCGGCAACATCGCTTCAATTCCATAACGTACACTATGAAAATTCACATCAAAACATCGTTTAATTTCTTCCTCGGAAAGATTAAGCGCTTGATCAAACACTGGCATTATTCCTGCATTATTGACCAAAATATCCACACTAACGTCATTAGCCAGCAATTCTTCCGAAAAAGTTTTCCACTCATCCGGACTGCTTACATCAAAAATCTTTGGTCGAAATGCTTCTTTCTGATAGTTCAGTTCCTGAATCAGGTTATCCATTTTTTCCTTGGACTGTCCAATTCCAATCACACGACAATTATATTCTCTTATAAATAATTCCGTCAGCGCCCTTCCAATTCCGGAGGATGCTCCTGTAATTACAATTGTTTTTCCATAAATCCATTCCATTTTTGCTCTCCCAAAGTCCCCTTTTTCCAGTTTCTTCTCATTCCAATCAATTCACAATTTGCTCTTGAAAAAAATCGTATTGCTGATATAATAATACAGGTATGGCTCGTTGGTCAAGTGGTTAAGACGCCGCCCTCTCAAGGCGGAATCACGGGTTCAATTCCCGTACGAGCTGCTTCCATATCAAAAGGGATTGCAAATTTGCAATCCCTTTTGATATTGTTGCCTAACGAGTTGCCCGTTACTACCGTAACTCGCTCCCCTCACCCTCATCGACTGACATCAGCGTAGCTGAGAGGCGATTCGGGTTCGGGATGGTGGTTAGATTTACTTTGATTAGATTTGAGAGAGCGTTGGTGGTTCTAAAGTATTGACTATTATTCAAAAGATATACATTCAACCGAATAGAACTTATCAGCATCTACCGCCAAATTCCAAAGTTTTATATCCGAATATAATACATCATATTCAGAAATGCCTCCTATTAATCCCAGAACTGCTCCATCTGAATTGTTTATCGTCTTATTATGAACAGCTTCAATCAA
>JAILRZ010000155.1 GCA_024697845.1 Eubacterium sp.
TCCAGATGGTAGTCTCCTAAGGGAGAAAACGAAAAAGGAGTAATATCATGAGAAAGTATTTCAAAAAAGTATGTAGCATTGCTCTGGTTGTAGCAATGAGTACGTCTTTGGTGAACACGAATGGAATTTTTAGTGTTACAGCACAGGAAACAGAAGAAGTTGTTTTTAATGAAATTGAAACAACGCAGATTTCAGATGCTGAGTTGGACAGAATTGCGAAGGATGCATTAGCAGACGGAACAAAAGCAGCAAAGAAAGTCAATAAGTACAAGAACACGACGGACTATGAAGCAGCATTAAATTCTGCACTTACTTCTTATTATGAAAAGGAAGAATTTAATGAATTAGGTGACTTTGAAAAAACAATTGACAGCAGAGCAGATGAAATTCTTCAGGGATACGAAGACGCACAGGAAGAGCGTGCAAAAGGGGATGCCAATGGATTTGAAGTAGGAAAAGTGATTGCAATGTTTGATGGAAGTGCTTCCAAAGCAGACATTGAAAAAATATGTCAGGCAGAAAATGGTCAAGTCGATAATCTTTATAAAGATTTTACAGGAGATTATGTTGCAGAAATCTCAATCTCGTTAGGACAGACCGTTGATATGGCAACAGAAGCTTATGAGGAATATGGAATTACACAGGTTGCTGATGCGAACTATTATAGTGAAACTTTTAAAGCGTCAGATTATGTAAATGATACAGAGGCCGGAAGCCAGTATTATCTGGATACGATTCAGGCAAAAGAAGCATGGGATTATGTTTCAACGCATACGCATGAAAAAGTATTAGTAGGTGTCATTGATACCGGAGTGCAGATAAATCACTATGACTTGCAGGATGTGCTATCACCTGATTCTGCAGATGTAACCCGTGATGATAATCAGCCTGTTCTTTTGTCACAATTAAGTACTACCTATACTTCTAACCACGGAACTTCCGTATCCAGTGTAATTGCAGCAAAGGCAAACAATGGAAGAGGAATTGCCGGAGTAGCCAGCGGTTATAATAATGATATTGTGGAAATCCTGGCAGTGCAGGCATCTTACTATGATGAAGAACAGCAAGGCAGCCGATTTACTCAGGCGCATTTAGTACGTGCGTTAGATTATTGTGCAAAGCATAATACAAAGGTTGTAAACATGAGTCTGGGTGGATATGGTAGTTCCGGAAGAGAAGCACAGGGACAAATGATTCGAAAAATGGTCGGTAAGGGAATTATTGTAGTTGCAGCAGCAGGAAATGATTCTAAAAGTGAACTTCATTATCCGTCAGATTTCGATGAAAGTATTTCTGTTGTAAGTACAGATAGTGATAATACAATTTCAGTATTTTCGAATTACGGACCGGAAAAAGATATTTGTGCACCTGGAAGTAATATGAGAATGGCAAATGTTAATTCAGGCGTGACTACCGCAAACGGTACATCTTTTGCAGCCCCGGTTGTATCAGGTGTCGTTGCGATGATATGTTCCCTGAATCCTGACTTGAATTACTTTGATGCAAAACGAATTATGGCTAATACAGCTACAGAACTTGGTGATTATCAATCAAGGGAAAACTCTCAGTACGGAGTTGTGAATGCAAAGAAATGTGTGGAAAGTGCTATTGGTTATACACCGGAAACATTGTTTGAATATGTGGCTCCAACCTACGTGAATCACGCATTGAATGCACAGGCTACCGCATCATCAGAACACTCGGTTGATTTCCCTGTGACAAATCTGGTCGACGGAGATACAAGATATAACAGTAAGTTTATTACGTCTCCTGCATTGGGACAGTGGATGCAGATTGATCTTGGAGATGTTTATGAAATTGATAATATTCGTTTGCATTTCCAGAATACAAAAGAATTTGATTATTCATTGAAGGTATCAACAAATGGAACGGATTGGACAGAAGTACATAGCGTGGCCAAGGGATATCAGTTCTATCAGGAAGTAAACATTGCACCTCAGAATGTCAGATATATTCGTTTAGAATCCAATAACAATAGCAGTTACATTATCATTTCTGAAATCGAAGCATACGGTGCAATGGAAGGAAGTGTTGAATACCGTGATGTATTGACTGAAAAAGAAAAACCGCTTGAAGTGTTAAATATGTCTGCAAACTGGACCGCACCTGGAATGGCACTGGTAAGATGGGATGATGATGCGAACCGTATTTCTAAGAATTACAGATACAATATTTATGTTGATGGCGTATTAAGAAATGCGAATATTTCTTCAAAGGCAAACCTGGTAACAGGATTGTCCGCAGGAACTCATACATTTAAAGTAACTGCATTACTGAATGGATACGAATCAAACGGAACAACAATTACCAATTATATTGGAAGCTCAATGCCTCCAAAGGAAACTACAACACCACAGCCAACAACAGTACAGCCAACAACAGTACAGCCTACGACTGTAGAAGAAACAACATCAGGAAATGTTGTAAAGCCGTTTGAAGTAATTGGTTTGGTGGTATCTTCGCCAAGCGAAAATACTGTAGGCGTTGTATGGGGACAGGATGATGCAAGAATCCAAAGCGGATGCAGATATAACGTTTATGTGAATGGAGAAAAGAAATTAAACGAAGTACTTTGCGGTTACTACAGCGTTGCAAATGTTTCTGCTGGAACAGCGCAGGTAACAGTAAAATCAGTATTAAACGGTGTAGAATCTGCGGGAGTGACTCTTACCGTGGAAGTTGCAGGAACGCAGCAGACTCCGGAAACAACAGTAGAACAGACTACCGTACAACCTACCACCGTAGAACAGACTACTCCGGCAGTGGTATCAGATGTTAATATTGCATTAAACAAACCGGTTGTTTCTTCCAGCAATGAAAATGACGGTTTATTAGCATCCAATGTGAATGACGGTTCTATGGGTAGCAGATGGTCTTCCGCATGGACAGATAACGAATGGGTATACGTTGATTTACAAAACCAGTACAATGTATCAAAGATTAAATTGTTCTGGGAAGGGGCTTTTGCAAAGAACTTCAAACTTCAGGTTTCCGATGATGCAACCAATTGGACAGATGTTGCTACATTAGGAGATAACCATTGCAGAGATTATGATGTGGATATTACTCCAGTCCAGGCAAGATATGTCAGAATGCTTGGAACAGAACGAGGAACCGTATATGGATATTCTTTATATGAAATGGAAGTATACGCTACGGAAGCAGTACAGAATCCGCCGGAAGTGACAACTCAGTCACAGCAGACAGTAGGAGAATTAACTGTTCAGAATGCAGTGGCATCAAGTACTGAAGGAAGTGGAATGGAAGCAGCAAAAGCAGTAGACGGAAATCTTGGAACCAGATGGTCTTCCGCATGGAATGATAATGAATGGATTACCTTCGATTTAGGAAGCGTGAAGTTTGTATCTGATGTTGAATTGACTTGGGAAGCAGCTTTTGCATCCGAATACAAAATCCTGGTTTCCAATGATGGAACACAATGGACAGAGGTCAAGAATGTATCAAACGGCAATGGAGGCACAGAAAACGTCGATGTGAACACCAATGCAAGATATGTTAAAATTCAGGGGGTAAGGAGAGCAACACCATACGGTTATTCGATTTTTGAAGCAAAGATTTTAGGGTATTAGTTAAAATAGAAAACAATACAAATGGGGATATGGTTTTCAAAATCATATCCCTTTTTTTATTGCATGGAAAGGGTGGAAAAGTTATAATACAGCTATATATTTTTTGTGTTCGGACTTAAAAAAGATAGGAGATGGCATATGACGAAAAAGCGAAAATATAAGAGAAGTCTTGTTTTGCAAGTGGCGATTTTAATTCCGATTGCAGTGGTGACCGGAATTTCCCATTTCTTTATATTTGACCGGTTCGGAAGCAATCTAATATATATGAGTAATTTGGGAGAATAAGGATACCTTTCAGCAGCGTTGTTCGTTGTACAGGTGTTTATCGGGGGATTCTCTTTAATGACAGTCGCGATACTTCTGGGGAAAGTTAAGGGAGTCGGCGATGGTATTAGCTGGATTGGAAGACATACCTTGGTAATCCTGTTACTCCACTGTCTGATTGGAGGAATAGTCGCAGATATTTTACATACATATAATAAACCGGGACCGGATTGGTATATTTCACCGTTGACAACGGAGGTGGTTGTAAAATCGTTGGTTAGTTTTGCAGGTGCCCTCATTGGTTGTATCGGAATCGGATGGTTCAATGATTATTTGAAAAAGAAGAAAGGTTCAAGATAATATGAAAGAATTGATACTGAAAGCAAAAACAGATAATTTAAACAAGGTCTTGGAATTTGTTGATAATGAACTGGAACGATTGAACTGCCCGATGAAAATCCAGTTACAAATCAATGTGGCGGTAGAGGAAATATTTGTCAATATTTCAAATTATGCTTATCATCCTGAAATCGGAGAAGCAACTATTCAGGTAGAAGTGGAAGATGAACCGTTAACTGTTTGTCTTACATTTATTGATAATGGAGTTCCCTATGACCCACTAGCGAAAAATGATCCGGATGTAACTCTTTCAGCAGAGGAGAGACAAATTGGAGGACTTGGGATTTTTATCGTAAAGAAAAGTATGGATGATGTATCCTATGAATATAAGGATGGTAAAAACATTTTAAGATTAAAACATAAATTATAATAATATGAAAAAGAAAAGGAGTACTTACTATGAAAATCGATGTAAAGAAGTAAAAAGAAAAGGTAGTTGTTGCAATTGAGGGGAGATTAGATACGACAACTGCTCCGGAACTGGAAAAGGAATTAAAGGATTCCCTTGGAGGAATTAAAGAATTAGCATTGGATTTGGAAAAATTAGAGTACATTTCTTCTGCAGGACTTCACGTGTTGCTGTCGGCTCAGAAAACAATGAACAAACAGGGAAGTATGTGCTTGGTTCATGTGACAGAACCGATAATGGAAATCTTTGACATTACTGGATTTACAGATATCTTAACGATTGAATAAAAAGGAGTTGCCTATGGATGAACTGAAGATGTATCAAGTTTCCACACTTCAGGCTCTGGCCTTGGGATATACCAGAGCGGTTATTGATGTTGAGGAATTAGAAAAGCATGGGGATACCGGCTTGGGAACCTTTACTGGTGTAGATGGTGAAATGATTTTCCTGGACGGAAAATGTTATCGTGCAAAGGAAGATGGAAGTGTTGTGGAAGCAGAAAAAAAGATGGGGGTTCCGTTTGCATCCATTTGCTATCTGAAGGGAAGCAGAACTTTCGAACTTTCGCAGGTCAAAGGAATTGATGAATTAAAAAACATTCTGAACAATAAAATAGAAGAAAAGTTCGGTCTAAACAGTATGCATATGGTAAGAATTGACGGGGGCTTCCCAGTGGTGCATGCACGTTCCGAATCCGCTTACCACGCAATTCATGTTTCTCTAAAGGACATGCTTGCGGAAACTCAGAAATCATTTTGCTTTGAACAGGTTCATGGAAGTTTGGTTTGTGTATATTATCCGGACTATATGGATGGAATCAATGCAGCAGGATGGCATTTCCATTTTGTATCTGATGACAGAACGAAAGGCGGTCATGTGTTTAAAATTGAAATGAGTTCCGGAAAAGTTCAATTGGACAAGATTAATCTGATTGAATTACAATTGCCAACGGAGCCGATGTTTGATACATATGCTTTAAAAGGTGCTTCGGAAGATGAAATTAAACAGGTGGAACAGGGAAAATAAAAAGACCGGGATGCAGAAGGTACAATTGCTGAAAAAAATTAAATAATCCTTATAAAAAAAGATTGACGCCTAATTCTTTTCGTGTTATATTAATTGAACAGGCGATAAGTCTTTTTTTTATGCTGTAAAAAAATAGACTTGCATATAGAAAAAAATGCGGAGGTAAAAACTCATGAGAACAAAAATCACATTAGAATGTACAGAATGTAAGCAGCGTAATTACAATACAACAAAGGACAAGAAGACTCATCCAGACAGAGTTGAAACAAAGAAGTATTGTAAATTCTGCCAGAAACATACATTGCACAAGGAAACAAAGTAGTTTTAGTGAATGGAGGAAGAATGATGGCAGATAAGAAAGAAAAAAAGGGCTTTAAAGCATGGTGGGCTGGCCTTAAAGGTGAATTTAGCAGAATCATCTGGCCTGAAAAACCAACTGTTATCAGACAGACAGTGACAGTTATTGTCGTCACCCTTATTATTGGTGTTCTTATTGCTTTGATTGACAGTATTGTTCAGTTGGTACTGGGTAAAATTATATAGTAATAAGAAAAATGAGGTGATTAGATGTCAGAAGCAAATTGGTACGTTGTTCATACATATTCAGGGTATGAGAACAAGGTTAAAACTAATATTGAACAGACTATCGAAAATAGAAAACTCCAGGATCAGATTTTGGAAGTTTCCGTTCCGACTCAGGAAGTTGTGGAACTGAAAAATGGTGTGAGAAAGGTTTCAGAAAAGAAATTATTTCCAGGCTATGTTCTGATTAATATGGTTATGAACGATGATACATGGTACGTTGTTCGAAATACCAGAGGTGTTACAGGGTTTGTTGGACCGGGATCCAAGCCGGTTCCGTTGACAGATAGAGAAATGATGACATTAGGAATCAAGAGTGATAAGATTGAGATTGATTTTGCTGTAGGAGATACCGTTGCAGTCGTTGCAGGTGTATGGGCAGGTACAGCAGGAGTAATCAAGAGAATTGATGAAAGTCGTCAGACTGTAACAATTAATGTCGATATGTTTGGTAGAGAAACTCCGGTAGAATTAGCGTTTGCCGAAGTGAAAAAGATGAAATAATTCATCATTGTTTTTGAATTAAGACCTTAGGGTTTTAAGAGGATTATTTAATCCATAGAGCCTTGCAATGCGAGGCAGTGGGAGGGATTCCCGATAATACCACAAAATTAGGAGGTACACAAAAGTGGCAAAGAAAGTAGAAGGTTACATTAAATTGCAGATCGAAGCTGGAAAAGCAACACCAGCTCCACCAGTTGGTCCTGCACTTGGACAGTGGGGACTTAACATCGTTCAGTTCACAAAGGACTTTAACGCAAGAACAGCTGATCAGCCGGGTATGATTATCCCTGTTGTTATCACTGTATACCAGGATAAGAGCTTTAGTTTTATTACAAAGACTCCACCTGCAGCAGTATTATTAAAGAAAGCTTGTAAAATCCAGAAGGGTGCAGGCAACTCATTAAAGGAAACTGTTGCAACAATTTCTAAAGCAGACTTACAGCAGATCGCTGAAACAAAGATGAAGGATTTAAATGCTGCATCTATCGAATCAGCTATGAGCATGATTGCAGGAACTGCTAGAAGTATGGGTATCAAGGTAGAAGACTAATTCTACACTGTTAAAGAAAAAATGAATTGAAAAACGTGGGAGGTATATCCGTTTGTACCACGAGGAGGTTTAAATGAAGAGAGGAAAGAAATATATTGATGCAGCAAAGACATTTGATAAGGCTGCACAGTATGACAAGGAAGAAGCGATTTCTTTAGTAAAGAAGAACGCAGTTGCAAAATTTGATGAAACAATAGAATGTCACATCAGAACAGGATGTGATGGACGTCACGCTGATCAGCAGATCCGTGGTGCTGTTGTATTACCTAACGGAACAGGTAAAACTGTAAGAGTTTTAGTTTTCGCTAAGGGACCAAAAGCTGATGAAGCTACAGCAGCAGGTGCAGATTTCGTTGGTGGTGAAGAATTAATTCCAAAGATCCAGAATGATGGATGGTTGGATTTCGACGTTGTAGTTGCTACACCTGATATGATGGGTGTTGTAGGTAGACTTGGTCGTGTACTCGGACCAAAGGGCTTAATGCCAAACCCAAAAGCCGGTACAGTTACAATGGATGTTACTAAGGCTATCGAAGAAATCAAGGCTGGTAAGATTGAATACAGACTTGATAAAGCGAACATCGTTCACGTTCCAGTTGGTAAAGCTTCATTTACAGAAGAACAGTTAAATCAGAACTTCGATGCATTACTTGATGCAATCATGAAGGCTAAACCAGCAGCTCTTAAGGGTGCTTATTTAAAGACAATCACTCTTACATCTACAATGGGACCTGGTGTTAAGTTGAATGTTACTAAGCTTACATCAGCTCAGTAATTATTAAAAAGATATATATTTGACAAATATATATAACTGTGCTATGATGCACAGGATGGTTTTAAACCAATTGCCGAAGACCGTAGGTATTTGTTATGAGGAGGGGCCCAGCGCAGCTGGGAGGAGTCCTGATAACTCTCATAGCGAATGTAATTTTACTCACGTAAGTCCTACCGAGGGAAGAAGTTATAATCAGTATTTATGATGATTAATGCCTTTCTGCTTCGGCGGAAAGGCTTTTCTTTTGAAATAAGTGCATGAGGTTGCGAACCTAAAATTTAATAAGGAGGCATAAATCATGGCAAAAGTAGAGTTAAAACAGCCAATCGTTGATGAGATTTCTGAATTACTCAATGGTGCTGCTACAGCAGTAGTAGTTGATTACCGTGGTCTTACAGTTGCTGAAGATACTGATCTTCGTAGACAGCTTCGTGAAGCAAATGTAGTATACAAAGTATACAAGAACACAATGATCAAGAGAGCTATTGAAGGAACAGAATTCGAAGGACTTTCAGTAAATCTTGAAGGACCTACAGCTATCGCTGTATGTAAAGACGATGCTACAGCAGCAGCAAGAGTTTTATCTAAATTCGCTAAGAACGCTGAGGCATTAGAAATCAAGGGCGGTGTGGTAGAAGGAACATACTATGATGCAGCAGGAATGAATCAGATTGCATCTATTCCATCAAGAGATGTTCTTGTTTCCAAGTTACTTGGTTCTATCCAGTCACCAATTGCAAACTTCGCTCGTGTTATTAAGCAGATCGCTGAAAAGAACGAAGATGCAGCTTAAAAATTGCAAAATTGCAAATAATTAACAAGTCAGTAATGACAAAACAAAATTAGAAAAAATAAAAATTAATGGAGGATTTAACAATGACAACAGCAGAAATCATTGAAGTAATCAAAGGATTATCAGTATTAGAATTAAATGACCTTGTAAAGGCATGTGAAGAAGAATTTGGTGTATCTGCAGCAGCAGGTGTAGTAGTAGCAGCAGC
>JAILRZ010000178.1 GCA_024697845.1 Eubacterium sp.
CAAGAAAGAAAAGTGTACCCCGGAAATGGGAAAAATCCCCAAAGTGAGGGTACACCGCCGGAAACCAAGAAAGAAAAGTGTACCCCGGAAATAGGAAAAATCCCCAAAGTGAGGGTACACCGCCGGAAACCAAGAAAGAAAAGTGTACCCCGGAAATGGGAAAACTCCCCAAAGTGAGGGTACACCACCAGAAACCAAGAAAGAAAAGTGTACCCTGGAAATGGGAAAAATCCCCAAAGTGAGGGTACACCACCAAAAAAGGCACCCAATGGGGTGCCTTTTTGTAGACAAAAGTCTTATTTTTTCAATCGTTTATTGGCTGTTGCTAGCATCAGTTTGATTCGGTTGAGCTGATTTACTTCGCTGGCGCCCGGATCGTAATCCACGGCAACGATGTTTGCTTCCGGATGCATTGCACGAATTTTCTTGATAACACCTTTACCTACGACATGGTTTGGTAAGCAGGCAAATGGCTGGGCACAGACAATGTTTGGAACTCCATCCTGAATCAGGTGAAGCATTTCCCCGGTTAAGAACCATCCCTCACCGGTCTGGTTTCCGATGGAAACAATATCCTCGGCCATTTCACTCATTTCCCAGATGTCGGAAGTAGGAGTGAAGTATTTGCTTTCTGCCAGAGCTTTTTTCGCCGGTTTTCTAAACCATTCCACCATCTTGATGGCAAAGTTATTCACGATGGCCTCTTTCTTGCTAAATCCCAGGTTTTCATGCTTGAAAGAAGCATTTCTAAAACCGTAAAGGAAGAAGTCAATTAAGTCCGGCATAACAGCTTCTGCACCTTCTACTTCTAGAAGCTTTACCAAATCATTGTTGGCAGTAGGGGAGAACTTCACTAAGATTTCTCCAACGATACCAACACGAGGTTTTGTAATATCTTTTCTTGGGATTGCATCAAAATCTTTTACAATCTGAATCAGGTTTTTCTTAAAACGCTTGAACCCATATTTCTTGTCATCTAATTCCTTACAAAGTTTTTCTTCCCATTGACGGTGAAGTCGATCTGTATCTCCCGGATTTAATTCATATGGGCGAGTGCGGTAAACAACACGCATAAACAAATCACCATAGATGACAGATTGAATCATCTTCGCACCAAGCTTCGGTGTGATCTTGAATCCACTGTGTTTTTCCAAACCTTGAATACTTAAGGAAAGAACAGGAATCTGTGCCATTCCGGCTTTTTCCAAAGCACGTCTCATAAATCCGATATAGTTGGTTGCACGACAACCACCACCGGTCTGAGAAATAATAACGGCAGTTTTATTAAGATCATACTTGCCGGACTGAAGAGTTTCCATCATCTGTCCAACCACAATCAAAGATGGGTAACAAGCATCGTTATTTACATATTTTAGTCCGTAGTCAATACATGATTTATTACTTTCCATAATCTGGAAATTATATCCACAGGAATTCATCGCATGCTGCAGCATTTTGAAATGAATTGGACTCATCTGAGGGGTGAGAATCGTATAACGTTCATCACGCATTTCCTTTGTGAATTCTTTTTTCTCGTAAGCAGAAGACTGAATATCACGTTGAAACTCTCTTTCTGCACGAACACGGATTGCTGCAAGGAGTGAACGAACACGAATCCTTGCGGCACCTAAATTATTGACTTCATCGATTTTAAGAACTGTATAAATTTTTCCGGACTTTGTCAGAATGTCACTGACAGCATCAGTAGTAACTGCATCCAAACCACAGCCGAAAGAGAATAACTGAATCATATCAAGATTATCTTTCTGCTTAACATACTGAGCAGCCTTGTACAATCTGGAATGATACATCCACTGGTCAGATACAATTAACGGACGCTCGATTTCACCTAAGTGAGAAATAGAATCTTCCGTCAATACAGCCAGACCGTAAGAGTTAATCATTTCCGGAATTCCATGATTGATTTCCGGATCAATATGATAAGGACGGCCGGCAAGAACGATTCCTCGTGTTCCGGTTTCTTCCAGATATTTTAAGGTTTCTTCTCCTTTGCGTTTAATGTCTTCACGGGACTGCAATAATTCTTCCCATGCCTTGTGGGCCGCATCGGTGATTTCCGTCACGGAAATGCCAAAGCTCTGTCCGAAGATTTCAACTAACCGTTTGGTCAGAATCTCTTCGGAAGTCAGTGCAAGGAATGGATTGAGGAATTTAATTGCATCATCTTCCAATTCCTCTACATTGTTTTTAATGTTTTCCGCATAGGATGTAACCATCGGACAGTTGTAGTGGTTGTTCGCGTCCGGCGTTTCATTTCGTTCATAAGGAATACATGGGTACCAGATGAACTTAGCCCCGTGCTTTAATAACCAGGTAACGTGTCCATGAGAAATTTTCGCAGGATAACATTCGGATTCACTTGGAATGGATTCGATACCCAACTCATAAATCTTGTGGGAAGATTTCGGCGAAACCATAACACTGAATCCTAATTCTTTGAAGAACGTAGCCCAAAGAGGGAAGTTCTCATACATATTCAAAACTCTTGGGATTCCTACTACGCCACGAGGTGCAGTTTCAGGATCCAAAGGCTCATATCCAAAAATTCTTTCGTATTTGTATTCATAAAGGTTTGGTAAATTCTCTTTGTTCTTTACGCCACCAATTCCCTTTTCACAACGGTTACCGCTGATAAAACGACGTCCATCAGAGAACATGTTGATAGTAAGCATACAAGCATTGGTACAGCCCTTGCAACGGGTCATATTAGTGGTATAGGTGAATTTGTTGATATCTTCAATGGAAAGCATGGTTGTTTCTTCGCCGTGGAAACGCTCTCTGGCAATTAAAGCAGCACCGAAAGCACCCATGATTCCGGCAATGTCCGGACGAATGGCTTCTGTTCCGGCAATCTTTTCAAAACTTCTGAGAACTGCATTGTTGTAGAAGGTTCCCCCCTGAACAACAATTTTCTTTCCCAAGTCTGAAGCGTCTGTAATCTTAATTACTTTGTACAAAGCATTTTTGATAACGGAATAAGCAAGACCGGAAGAAATATCAGCAACGGTAGCTCCTTCTTTCTGAGCCTGTTTCACATTGGAATTCATAAATACAGTACATCTTGTTCCAAGGTCCGTCGGGTTCTTTGCAAATAAAGCTTCCTTGGCAAAATCCTGAACCGAGTAACCCAGAGATTTGGCAAATGTTTCAATAAAAGAACCACAACCGGAAGAACAAGCTTCGTTCAACTGTACACTATCGATGGTATCGTTCTTAATTTTGATACACTTCATATCCTGTCCACCGATATCCAGAATACAATCCACCTCCGGTTCAAAGAAGGCAGCAGCGTAATAATGGGCTACGGTTTCTACCTCCCCTTCATCTAGAAGGAGAGCTGCTTTAATCAAAGCTTCCCCGTATCCTGTAGAGCAGGAGCGGACAATCTTTGCATCGGATGGCAACTGCTTATAAATATCTTTGATTGCATCAATAATTGTCTGCAAAGGATTTCCATTGTTTCCGCTGTAGAAGGAATAAAGTAAAGTTCCGTCTTCAGCAACCACAGCAGCTTTGGTTGTGGTGGAACCGGAGTCAATTCCAAGGAAGCAGTTGCCGTGATAATCGGATAATTCCCCTTTCTTGACACAATTCTGTGCATGACGTTTCATGAATGCAGCATAATCCTGTTCACTTTCAAATAAAGGATCCAGACGCTTGATTTCCATAGACATCTGAATTCCTTCAGATAATTGTGTATATAAATCTTTAATGCTAAGTTGAACTTTTTCATCGGAGTTCATAGCAGCACCACTGGCGGCAAATAAATGCGAATGGTCTGGTGCCACAATGTGTTCATCATCTAATTTCAAGGTACGAATAAACGCATTTTTCAGTTCTGGTAAAAAGTGGAGAGGCCCTCCTAAAAATGCAACAGTACCACGAATCGGTTTACCGCAGGCAAGACCGGAAATGGTCTGATTGACCACAGCCTGGAAAATAGAAGCAGCTAAATCTTCCTTAGTAGCTCCCTCGTTAATTAATGGCTGAATATCTGTTTTTGCAAAT
>JAILRZ010000102.1 GCA_024697845.1 Eubacterium sp.
AAGAGAAAAAGGCTGAAGCAGAGGTGCTTATTGAAAATGCTAAGGTTATAAAAGCAGAGGCAGAGACAGTTAAGCAACAGGCTGAAAACGATGCAAAGAATAAGAAAGAAATTGCAAAAAAAGAATTAGAAAGTGCACAGATCGAAAAGAAAAAAATAATTGACGATGCTAAAAAGAAAGAGAGTGAAAAAAAACAAGAACTTCAAAATCGAGAAAACGATGTAAAGGCCAGGGAAGAAGTTTGTACTCAGAGAGAAGCCATAATAGAAAAGACTGAGCATGAACAGGCAAAAGTCCAGAATGCCCTAGATAAACGAAAGAATGACGCTGATTTCGGCTTTCAAACGGAATTGAGAGAAGAACGTGTTAAATTTGACCGGGAAATAGAGGGACTTAAGGGAGAAATAGCAGATCTTGGGAAGAAACTGATCGAAGGAAAAGCACATATAGACGACGAACTTAAGGAGTATAAAGAGAACGGCCTTAAGACAATAAATGATGAATTACAGAATGAAAGAAACGGGATTACATCAGAAAGAGAGGCTGTGAAATCTGAGAAGGCTGAGGCTGCAAGAAAGAAAGCAGAATTAGAAACGGAGCTTCAGGCTGTAAAGACTTCAAAAGAGGCTTACGAACGGAAATATTCGGAAATTGATACATTAGTAGCACAAAGAGTCAGCGAAGAATACCAGAATGTTTTAGATGATAGAGATTCATTTAGGGACAGATGTAATGATCTGGCTAAAGAAACTGCAGAAAAGACAAGGAATATTATAGCTTTAACAGCAAGACTTAAAGAAGCAAATGGAAATGAAATTGAGGCTCTTAAGGCTGAGATAGAAGCTTTGAAAACCCGTATTGAAGAGCTGACGTCAGATGAGAATTCCTTTGTTGGAAAATTAAAAGAGCATAATGTCGATAGTGCTACTTTAATTCAGTCGTTATACAAGCTTGATGAGTATGACAATCTCCTAAATGAATACGGGAAAATAGTAAAAGAAAAGCAGGATTTAGAACTTCGGTTAAAGGAAGCCAGAGTAAATGAAGAAGCTACTGAATTAGAGTCAAGAAGAGCAAATCAGTACCAGACTAATTATGAGAATGCTGTTGCAGAACTTGAAAGGTTAAAGAAACCTTCAAGAAAGGACAGATTATCTAGTTTTACTTCATTTACGGATTTTGATTCGTTAATCAGCTTGTCTTCTTATGGGGCAAATTTGGGCGAGATTAGTTGGCTTAAAAACATAAAAGATAAGATGGAAGCGGCAGGTATAAAAATTTCGGATAAGCTGCTATATGCTTTTCATACATCTGTGAAAATTCACGATTGGTCTCCGCTTGTTGTCCTTGCTGGCGTATCAGGTACCGGTAAGTCTGAGTTACCAAGACAGTATGCGCATCATGGAGGAATGAACTTCATTTCGATTCCGGTTAAGCCGGATTGGGACTCAATGCAATCGCTGTTCGGATATTATAATTCAATCGAGAATAAATTTGAACCTACTGAATTATCCAGGGCAATTTATTATATGCAAAGTGCTCAAATGCAGGACACCATACTGATGGTATTGCTTGATGAAATGAACCTGGCATATGTAGAACTTTATTTCAGTGATTTATTATCGAAATATGAGACGAACCGTGGTACTGATGAGGTTATCACATATGAAATCAGTTTGGGTGCAAACGAAGCGCCAGAAAAAATGGAGATCGGAAAAAATGTATTGTGGGTAGGCACAATGAACGAAGATGAGACTACGAAAGCATTGTCTGATAAAGTTGTTGATCGTAGTACGTTATTGACATTTCCTAGACCACGTACACTCGTAAGCAGAAGTGCTGATATTAAGATCGCAGATACGGAGAAGAAGCTTCCGCTCAAGGTTTGGGAGAGATGGTGTACCAGCATATTAACAGAAGATGATGTGAAATCAATAATACAAATTGATGATTATCGCAGAATAATTGAGGAAATTAACGACCAGATGTCAAAAGTCAACAGAAATCTGGGACATCGTGTATGGCAGAGCATTGAATTATATGTTTTCAGCCATCCTATGACTATTGCTAATAAGGATAATGGGGTGGAATTTAAGAGACAGTTTGACCTAGCCTTCGCAGAGGCAGTTGCATTTAAGGTTATGCCAAAGCTCAGAGGTATTGAAGTAAGTGGCGACTCCAAAAAAGTATTGGAGACAATTGGAAGTATTATCGATCGTGATGTTCATTCACTACATGATGATTTTAAACAGGCTATGAGTCTGAGTAGTCGAATATTCCAGTGGTGTAGTGCAAAGTTTATGGATGTTGATGAAGAAAGAAGTGAGTAAAAGAGATGGTTGAATTTCCACAAATTGACCAGATTATACATGCTTCATTGGAGGAAGAGGCATACTCTCAGAGAGAGTATGTTCACCTAATGAATCAGTGCAACAACTTCATAAACCTTACTTTTCAGGGATATTTAGACCGTATATCGAGAGAATATAATCAAGAATCGATAATAGATATTCTTGCTATGGTGAATCTAGTCTTGAACGAAGAGTCGGAAGAATGTTCGGATAACAGGATTATATATGACGATTTCGTAAAAAATGCGTCATTAGTATCACAGGCTCTAAAAAAGATTATCAATTCACCCAGTAGGAGACTTGTAAAAGTGGAAAAAACGGTTCCTGCTAATAGGGTGACACAGTTTGATTCTAAAACGATGACATGGTTATCTCGTAGGCCAGGTGCGACTATAGAAGAAAAGATATCTCCTAGAAA
>JAILRZ010000010.1 GCA_024697845.1 Eubacterium sp.
GGAGTCGCGAGAAATGTTTGAAATTCTTCCGAAGACAAATCATGTATATTTGACCTCTGCATTTAATCCAAAACTGGATAGTTATTTTTGTGAAGCAAATACAGTCCATACATGGAAACAAGATTCTAAATACAAAACATATGGAAATAATATATATACGAAAGACGGAAAGGAATTAGTTTTTGTTCCGGCACCTACAAAGAAGTTAAAAATAAGAAATGGATGCAAAATTGTAACATTAGATTCTTTCAGCTATGACTGGGGTTCGGTAGGTATGTGCTTCTATTTTTGCAATAATTTGAAATACATTGAATTTCCTTCATCCGTAAAAAAAATTACGACAGAGTATCATGATAATAATTATTATTCATATGGCCCATTTAAAAAATGTAAGTTGAAATTTCATTCAAAGAAACTTACAGGAAACGTTTTGGCAGCACTTTATGATACCTCAAGAAAAGAGTTTTTGACAAAAAAATATGGCGTAAAAACGATAAAAGGAATGAAGATTTCCTATGATCATGTTCTTCTAAAGTGTCCAATGAATAAGAAAAGTATTACTATTCCCAAGGGCGTGAAAAGTATTTCTCATATAGCATTTAGGGTGGGTAAGCACAGAAATCCGAAATTGAAAAAAATCACGCTTCCATCTTCTATGAAAACAATTACCGATAAAGCTTTTTACAGGGTACCGGTGGAAACTGTTAAAATTCCTAATAGTGTTACAAAAATTGGAGACAGTGCTTTTTACTGTAGTAATATTAAATCTATTAAATTACCTAAAAATTTGAAAAGTATTGGAGTAAATGCATTTTTTGGAACAAGATTAAAGAGTGTGACAATCCCGAAATCAGTAAAGGAGTTGGGAGGAAGCTGCTTTGGTCATGCAACAAAACTTCAAAAGGTTGTAATTAAGGGAAATATGAAATCATTACCGAGATGGATGTGTCACGGATCCGCTGTAAAAGAAATTGTTTTGCCTAACAGCATAGAAACAATCGGAAATGACGCGTTTTATAATTGTAAAGACCTTGAAAAAATCGTTCTTCCGACAAATTTAAAATCAATTGGTGCGGAATCTTTTTTCTACTGTACGAATTTATCAAATGTCAAATTTAATAATAAAATTTGTACAATTGGGGACTATGCATTTGCTGGGACAAAGATTAAAAACATCGTTATTCCAAAAAATATTAAAGAAATTGGTTCTGGTGTGTTTTTAGATTGCCCATTAGAACGTGTAGATTTGCAGGAAGGCGTGGAAGTATTTGACGCAAAAGTCTTAGAGGTAGAATACTACCCTGTAGATAAAGAGTATACCCACAATATGGTAGAAGTCTCAATTCCAAAAACATTGAAAAAAATTCAAAATGTTCCATCTCATAAGAAAGAAAAAGTTGGTCCGTTTATTTATTCTACAAATCAAAACTTCGATGCCCCAAATGTTATTGAAATGACAGAGAATAATCCATTTGTTGATGTTTCTTCATTACGGGATCATTCAGAATTGTACTGCAAATTTATTAGAGAAAGTACTGATTACTACAACAGTAAATATACAGTTACAGTGCCGTGTCATTTTATTTTCAAATAAGTTGGTTGATTAAAATACAGCGATTAAAATAGTATTCAAGACAAGCTTCCCATTCGCTTTTAAAGCGGGGGAAACTTGTTTTTATTTGAACTCTGTGATAATTTTTTATTGGAAATGAAATAAAAATCAATTTCCAATCGTTTTAATACCAGAAAGGCAATCAGGAGGCAATAAAAAATGAGAAAATTAGCATTGGTAATGGCGATGGCTGTTGCACTGACATCAGTAAACACAGGAGCGTTGAACGCAATTAACCATACTTATACTGTTTCAGCAGCACAAAAGAACACATTGTTTGGAAAAACAATCAAAGATAACAATGTGGAATATCAATTGAAGGATGGAGTTTTAACTGTCAGCGGAACAGGAATTGCAGATAATTCCTATCGTACAAAATACAAAGTCAATAATATTAAGAAAGTTGTAATTAAATCAGGAATTACAGCGATTGCAGATAATGCATTTGCCAAGTTAAAGAATTTAAAAAAGATTACAATTCCAAACACTGTGAAACAACTTGGACTTAGCAGTATGAGTGGATTGAATCTGGACAAGATTACACTTCCAAACAGCGTTGAAGAAATCGGAAGGGATTGTATGCGTGGTGGAAAATGCAACTCCGTAACAATGCCTGGAAACTTCAAGGTGAGATTCAATGTAAATGACCCAGGCGGAGAAGAAGAGGAAGATCCATGCCGAGAAATGTATGAAATTCTTCCGAAAACAAACCATGTATATTTGACATCTGCATTCAATCCAATTTTAAAAAGTTATTATTGTGAAGCAAAAAAAGTTCATACATGGAAAAAAGATTCAAAATACAAAACATATGGAGACAATATTTATACAAAGAACGGAAAAACATTAGTATTTGTTCCAGCAGGTACGAAGCATTTAAAAGTTAGAAAAGGATGCAAAAAGGTATTATTAAATTCTTTCTGTTACAATTATGAACCGGAAGATTGGTATGAATATTTTTGTACTAAATTGAAAACGATTGAATTTCCTTCATCACTAAAACAAATTGAAGGATCCGTACATGGTTCAGAACCTTTTCATTCATGTACATTAAAATTTCAGAAAAAGAAACTTTCCGGAACTATTTTAGAAACATTGTTGGAACATGGTAAAGTGGAGTTCTTTTCAAAAAAATATGGAGTAAAAACTGTTAAAGGGATGAAGGTTTCTTATGATAATGTTCTATTAAAGGGACCAAGTAATAAGAAAAGTGTAATAGTTCCAAAGGGAGTAAAACGAATTTTTAAATATGCATTTTTGAAAGACTTTAATGCAAATTGTTCGAACACAAAGTTGAAGAAAATCACACTTCCATCTTCTATGAAAGAAATTAATTCCAAAGCATTTGCGTATACAAGAAAACTGGAAAGCGTTAAAATTCCTAATAGCGTAACGGTCATTGGTTCGTCTGCATTTTCTGGATGTAATCTTAAGACAATAAAATTACCCAAAAAATTAAAGAAGATTGGAAATGGTGCATTCAGTAGTACAAAAATAACCAACGTAACAATTCCGAAATCAGTTACGAAAATCGGAGATTATTGTTTTAGTTCTACAATGAAACTGAATAAACTTGTTATGAATTGCAAAATGAATACAATACCGGCAAGCATAGCTTTTGGTTCTTCAGTTAAAGAAGTTGTTTTACCTCAAAATATAACAAAAATTAATGAATCGGCATTTGAAGAATGCGAAAAATTGGAATCAATTACTTTACCGGAAAAGGTAATTACTATTGGTGCTAATGCAT
>JAILRZ010000104.1 GCA_024697845.1 Eubacterium sp.
GGTAATATATAATCCTTTTTCTGTTCCATAGGTCACTCTGTAATTCAAATCTTCACTGACTTCTCTTTCAATGTCTAAACAAATCAAACGGTCAATCGGCGTTTTACTTAAGACCTTATCCTGATAGATTACAACGCCTCCATCATTACATGCAAAAATTATATCTTTCTTAAGATTTCCAAACAACGGTGCTACCGCATCATAATTCATTCCCGTTACCACAGCAAAACGGATTCCTTCACTGTGAAGTTCTGAAATCATCTGAAGGGTTTCTTCCGAAATCTCATTGGAATTTTCCGAACTCTTAATTGCTCCCAAAGAGCAAACCACTAAATTAATCATCTTATCACCATTATCTTTTTACTTTATATTTCTTTGAAAATTTACTATTAACTTTTCCTACCGAACTATTATTATATACGATAATCTTGTAATAGTATACATTTCCTGCAACTGTTTTTTTATCAGTATAGGAGATATTTTTGATTCCCGCAAGATTTTTGATTTTCACATATTTTCCTGTTGTCCCCTGACGTCTAAATACATCATATCCGGAAGCCCCTGTTACTTCTTTCCAGGTCAGTTGCACTCTGCCTCCGACTACTGTTGCACTCTTAATTTTTGTCTTCTTAGGAATCGGCTTCACACTTACTGCCTTTGATTTTTTTCCATTGTAAGTCCGTTTTCCAACCGTTCTGAATGCCTTTACCTTATACGTATATGTCACACCGGTTCTAAGAGTCTGATCTTTATAGGAATATGCAGTTCCTGCCAAAGAAGCTATACACTGATATTTGCCGTTTCCACTCTTTCGATAAATTTTGTAACCGGTCAGATTAGCGGTCTTTGCCCACTGCAATTTGACAGATTGATATCCTGTAGATTTTGCTGTTGCAACCACTCTTGCCGGTTTTACCTTGACTTCACATATTGCACTGAGATTGTTATGAGTCTTTGCTGTAATCGTCGCAACGCCAGCTGAAACAGCTCTCACAGTTCCCTTTCCATCGACTGTAGCAACTGCAGTATTAGAAGAGCTGTATCTTACAGTTTTATATGTCGCATTAGAAGGGGATATCGTCCCCTGCAATGTGATATGTCCTCCAACTGATAAAGTGGTCTTTGTTTTGTTTAACGTAATCTTAGTAGCCGGCTGAACAACCTTTACTGAGCAGCTAGCCTTAACACCACCTGTAGCCGCCGTAGCAGTAATCTTTACGGTTCCCGGTGCCTTCGCCGTTATTTTTCCTTTAGAATTCACAGTGGCAACCGCTTTGTTAGATGACTGATACGTAACGGTCTTATTTGTTGCATCCTTTGGATATACCGTTGTCTTCAACGTTGCCGTTGAATTTACATTCATTTCCAACGACTTTTTATTGAAGGTGCATCCATTAGACAGAACATTTACAGAGCTGGCTGCAAATCGTCCCGCCTGAGTAAAAGCAAAAATCGTTACGGTTCCATTCTTCTTTCCATTTATATTTCCATTAGAATCTACCGTAGCAACTGCCGGGTTATCAGAACGATAATACACCGTTTCTGATTTTTTCAGTGTTATTGGCAAAGTAGTTTTATTTCCTTTAATCACATCATATTCCTGATTTACCGTAGCATAATTTGCAACAATATAACCGGAATAACTCTTTCCACTTTTCTTGATTTTAACTTTGTACCAATACGGATTACTAAGCCATTTCCAGCCGAAAGGTTCACTGGTCATCACTGCCTTGGAAATTTTTACCACATCTCCCTTGGCTAGTGTTGTCACAATTGTTCCTGCGGTAGATGCTTTTTTTCTTAGATTTACTGCCGATGTAATTGTAGCCTTTGTAGTACTCTTTCCATATTTAATCGTATTTCCTTCCGTCGGCATATTAGAATAAACCGGAATTACAAAGGTCTTCGCCAACGAAATAATTCCCAAATCTTCATAAGCATTATAGGTTAATGCAGCTTCATTGGCTGCACCATAAATATTCGTCATATACTGATGATCATATAAGGCATATTTCGATGATTTGTTTACATTAAATCGCTGAAAATAAATGGTATTTTGTCCGGCGTTAATATACTGTTCCCCAATGTACATCGCACCGCCTTCAATAGATTTCATCGGTGTCGTCCACGGTCTGTTAAAAGTACTTCCGGAAGACGCCCATTTTAGTCCATTGGAAATTGGGTCGCTGCTGGAATACGCTCCAATATTATAGAAATTATAAATTCCTGCATAGGTCTTGGAATAATTACCATTCACACTGCCACTGGCACCCATACCTTCGTATTTACTATGTTTTTTCGTTCCAATTTCCTGAACGATTTTAGAAGCAATATAGTATGCACTCACGTTTGTCTTTTTTGCAGTGTTCATAATTTGAGAAGAGTATAATGTATTTGTGCTCTTATATTTTCCTGCAGAAGTGAGATAACCGATATTAGTCTTGTACATAAATGAATTTTTCAAAATTGCTTCCACACCACTCTGATTTTGTGTGGCGCTGTCGTAAGATAATTTTTCAAACATGTAAATATGTTCTTCGTCTAAGAAATTTCTCGGGTCCATAAAATAGGCAACACAATTCTTGGACGAAACTACCCAGCTTCCCCCGTCCTTTGCAATATAAGTTCCGGTACTTGCATTGTAATTACTGCTGTTTTCATTGGACTTTAATAATTTTGAGAAATTATTTTCAATCAAACTTCTATCCTTGGAATACTCCGCACTGACAGCTGTCTGAAAAGAAATCCCTGTGTTATAAGCAACAAATTTCCATTTTGGATACTTTGTATGTAAGGTCCGTAAATAAGTCTTATAACTTTCCGGAAATGCAGAAATACTACTTTCAAAAGCAGTATCTGCCGCCTGAATTTTCTGTTTCTGATATCCCGACAGCAATGTTCCTGCCATACACAGTACCAATGCAACACCGATTATTCTTTTTTGCATTCGTTCCGTTCTCTTTCTCATAAAACCTACTACTTTCGTACTTTAACTCCCTTGGTTCCTCTTTTTCCTATTTTTAATTTCCGTAACTCAACTTTCTTTCCATTACATTCTACCACTTCGTTGTCCCCCGTATCAAGTAGATATACGTTGGATACAAAATCATCCGGATTCAATTTGATTCCTCGAACTCCTAAAGTTCCTTTTTTCTGTTCCGGAATTTCCTTAATCGGAAACCGTAAGAAGATTCCGCCATCTGTCTGAAGGACGAGTATTTCTCTGGTATACTGAAGCCCTGCATCCTGAGTCTGCTCTTCTACTAAATCCATACTTCCGAATTCCATTTGTTCAAAATCTAACGGTTCAAAATCGTCCGATCCGCCGGATAGCATTACCGGCATATCCATTTCCGGTATTTCAACTTCTTTATTGGAAACTCTGGTAATCTTAACGGATACCAGTTCGTCTCCTTCGCCCAATTTGGTTGCAAGCATTGTCTTACGATTGGTTTCAAATTCGCTACCATCAACCAACTTAATCATACCCTTTTTCGTTGTAAACAACAACTTCCGGTCTTTCATCATAGAGCCGCTAAACAATGCAATAATCGCTTCTCCCTGTGAACTGTAATTTCCAAGATTATCAATTGGAACCCCTTTTTCACGAACTTTTTTCACTGGGATTTTCTGTGCCTTAATCTGATGCATATTTCCGTTATCTGTAAAAATACAAATGGTATCGGTATTCATACAATTGAAATAGTATCGATTCTCGCTGGTTATCGAATCAATGTTTCTGTCAAAGGCTGATGTTTCCAATAATTTTGCATAACCGAATTTATCCTGAACGAAAACATATTCCTGTTCTACGAATGCATTTTCATCAAAGACAGCTTCTTTTCCATCTTCAATCAACGTCTTTCGTGGAATTGCATATTCCTTTTTGATTTTCTTCAAATCTTTTTTTATTGCACTGGTCATAGCACGTCTGCTATTTAAGATTTCTTCATATTCGGCAATCTTTGACATTAATTCTTCATATTCTTTCTGTAAAGCAAGAATTTCCAAACCAATCAATTTTGCCAAACGCAATTCCATAATTGCCTGAGCCTGTCTCTCTGTAAAATTTAAATTACCGGCTAGAATTTCAGATTCCGGATTTTTAAATTTGATATCTGTGGTATCACCGGTCATCAAACAATTCTTTGCCTGCTTTTGGGTCTGGGAACCACGA
The DNA here is from genome assembly GCA_024697845.1 of Eubacterium sp. GTDB lineage: Bacteria > Bacillota > Clostridia > Lachnospirales > Lachnospiraceae > Eubacterium_G. Next base: position 4,178 of record JAILRZ010000104.1, read on the forward strand.
ATCACCTCAATAATCAAATCGATAATATTGGTAGCCTTAATCAGACCCTCTTTCACCTCTTTTTGTTCCATTGCCTTATTCAGCAATGTGGTATATTTTCTCTGAGCCAGTTCATACTGATAATCAACATAATACTTGATAATACTCTTTAATCCCATTACCTCCGGTCTTCCATCTGCAATGGCCAACATATTAACCCCAAAGGTATCTTCCAGCTTTGTCTTCTTATAGAGCATATTTTTTAGTTTGTCGATATCAGCACCCTTTTTCAATTCCAGGACAATGCGCATTCCGTCTTTATCCGAAGCATTAGAAATATCCACAATATCGGAAGTCTTTTTGGATTCTACCAAATCCACAACATCGGATAAGAATTTTCCAATACCACTTCCAATCATCGTATATGGAATTTCTGTCACAACCAGTCGATCCTTTTCTCTTGCCTTTCCTTTTTCAAAAACAAGTTTTCCTCTCAGCTTAATTTTTCCGGAGCCTGTTTCATAAATATCCAGCAATTCGGATTTGTTCGCAACAATTCCTCCTGTTGGAAAATCCGGTCCCGGCATAATCTCTAACAATTCCTTTGTGGAAATATTATTATTTTCCATATACGCAATGACTGCATCCAGCACTTCTCCCAGATTATGGGTTGGAATACTGGTTGCCATCCCAACCGCAATTCCTTCCGCTCCGTTCACCAGAAGATTCGGAACTCTTACCGGTAATACGGCCGGCTCTTTTTCTGTTTCATCAAAGTTTGGAACAAAATCTACCACATCTTTGTCCAAATCCGCCAGATATACATCTTCAGTGAACTTTTTCAGTCGTGCCTCAGTATATCGCATTGCGGCTGCGCCATCCCCTTCAATGGATCCAAAGTTTCCATGTCCGTCTACCAGCGCCATACCTTTTTTAAATTCCTGCGCTAAAACAACTAAAGTTTCATAAATGGAACTATCTCCGTGAGGATGATATTTACCCATGGTATCTCCAACCACACGTGCTGACTTTCGATGCGGCTTGTCGTGACTTAAATGCAACTGATCCATTGCATAAAGAACACGCCTCTGAACCGGTTTTAAACCGTCCTTTGCATCCGGCAATGCTCTTGCACAGATAACACTCATCGCATAATCAATATAACTTTTCTGCATGACTTCCGAATATTCGGTTTTTATAATTTGTTCTGCCATGAAATACTAACCTCCAAATTTCTTACATTCCTAAGAAATTATTTCTATACATCCAGTTCTGCATCCGTAGCGTGGTTATAAATAAATTCTCTACGCGGAGCCACTTCGCTCCCCATCAGCATACTGGTTACTTCTGATGCCATTCTGGCATCCTCAATTTCAACCTGTTTTAAAATTCTTGTTTTCGGATTCAATGTTGTTTCCCACAACTGTTCCGGATCCATTTCTCCTAGTCCTTTGTATCGCTGCAGCGTAAATCCGGTATGATTCTTGCGGTACTTTTCAAGGGCTTTATCATCATATAAGTATTCCCCTTCTCCCTTTTTCGGCACCACCTTATAAAGTGGCGGTGTTGCTATGTAAATATGTCCGGTGCTGATTAGTTCCGGCATAAATCGATAGAAAAAGGTCAATAGCAATGTATCGATATGTGCTCCATCCACGTCCGCATCGGTCATCAGAATAATCTTGTCGAATTTTAATTTCTCAATGTCAAAGTCATTTCCGTATCCTTCTGAAAAACCACAACCGAAGGCATTAATCATTGTTTTTATTTCAGCATTTGCCAACACCTTGTCAATAGATGCCTTTTCCACATTTAAAATCTTTCCTCGGATTGGCATAATTGCCTGAGTCTTTCTGTTTCTTGCTGTTTTTGCCGAACCTCCCGCAGAATCCCCTTCCACGATAAAGATTTCGCATTCTTCCGGTTTTCGACTTTCACAATTGGCAAGTTTTCCGTTGCTGTCAATGGAGAACTTACTTTTTGTCAGCATATTCGTTTTGCTTCTCGCCTCTGCTTTACGAATCTTGGCAGATTTTTCTGCACACTCAATGACATTTTTTAACGTTTCCAGATTCTTATCAAAGAAAAGTGTTAACTGTTCTCCTGCAACTGCTTTTGTGATTCTATCTGCATCCGGGTTGTCCAGTTTTGTCTTTGTCTGACCTTCAAATCGTGGATCCGGATGTTTTACAGCCACCACTGCCACCAGACCGTTTCGTACATCGGCACCGGTAAAGTTTGCATCCTTCTCCTTTAGATTTCCCAATTCTCTGGCATACTGATTGATTGTAGATGTTAATACCGTCTTGAATCCTGTAATATGAGTTCCACCTTCCTGCGTGTAAATATTATTACAGAACCCGGAAATGTTTTCCGTAAAATCATTAATATATTGGAAAGCAATCTCCACTTCAATCCCTTCCAGTTCTTTCTTAAAATAAATGATATCTGTAACGGCTTCTTTGCCCTTATCCATATCTTCAATGTATGCCTTGATTCCGTTTTCTTCGTGGTATGTTTTGATTTCCTCTTCTCCTACGCGACGGTTTTCAAAGGTAATGGTCAGATTTGGATTTAGATATGCAGTTTCATGCAAACGACTCTTAATGGCGTCTGCTTTAAAATAAATCTTTTCAAAGATTTCCGCATCTGGGAAAAAGCGTACTGTTGTACCGGTATCCGATTTTTTACATTTTCCAATTTCTTTCAAATCATAACAGATTTTCCCCTGTTCATAGCGCTGATTGTAAATCTTTCCATCACGACGAACATCAACCTCCAACCATAAAGACAATGCATTCACGACAGAGGAGCCAACCCCGTGAAGGCCGCCGGAAATTTTATAGTTTCCATCGCCGAATTTTCCTCCGGCATGCAACGTTGTAAACACCACTTCTACCGCTGGTCTTCCTACCTGTTCATTGATGTCTACAGGGATTCCTCGTCCATTATCTTCTATTGTTGCAGAACCATCTTTTTCCAAAGTCACTTTAATTTCGGAACAATGTCCTGCCAGGTGCTCATCCACTGAGTTATCTACAATTTCGTAAATCAAATGATTTAGTCCCTTTGTTCCAACACTTCCAATATACATTCCCGGTCTTTTTCGAACCGGATCCAGTCCTTCCAGAACCGAAATACTATTACCATCATAGGTTGACATAACAACACTCCTTGTAATCTATTTTGCTGAGAAAAATCCATTTCCAAAATGTTTTCTCAATAATCTGTCTTCATTTTCAAAATGAGCATAATCATTTAGACGTTCAATATGAAAAGTCCCCATCTGCTCATCATATAATAATTCTGTAATGCTACAATTTTCCAATTGCCTTCCAAATGTCAGCCACCGTTGTGATGGCGCACCTGTAAGTCCTGTCAGCAATGCCCGAATCAAGCCACCATGGGTAACGATACAAACATTTTCATATCCTTCTTTCACAATATCATCCAGTGCTTCTTTTGCACGTTTGTAAACAGCTGCACTGTTTTCGCCTCCACCGGGATACGGAAGGTCTTCTTCCATGGTTGACCTTTTTTGCAGAAACTCTCCAAACTGTTCCTTCAATACATCATTTGATAATCCCGTCATTGCTCCGAATTCTGCTTCCCTGAGACGGTCATCATAAAAGCGAGGCTTCTTCACATACTCATTAATAATGTCTGCAGTTTCTACTGCCCGCAACAGATTGCTGGAATAGACCGCATCAATCTGGTAACCGGCAAGACGCTTGCCGGCCAATTCAGCCTGTTCCCTTCCTTCCGGTGACAGTTCCACATCTACATTGCACAATTTACTATTTTGTCTTCCGTGACGAATCAAATAAA
>JAILRZ010000025.1 GCA_024697845.1 Eubacterium sp.
GAAGAACTTGAAGCATGGAGAAAATTAATGAATGATTCTTTGCTTCTTGTAAATTCATCAGGCGTGGATATGAGAATTACTTCAATAAAAAATCTCGTAGACACTACTTCACAGAGAGAATTTGAAGAAGCAGAGAAATTATTTATTCAAGGAAAATTAATAGAGGCATTTCCGTTGTTTAAAACTGCTGCTGCTGAAGGAGTGGGTAGAGCATACTATTATCTTGGTGAGTATTTTATTAATGGATATGGTCACATAAAAGAAAACGAATCGGACGCTTTAGAATATTGGAGAAAAGGAATGGAAATTGGGGACCCTTTGTCAACATATGAATATGGAATTTTAAAAAATTCTGACGATAGTCGCCGATGCATAATATGGATTAAAAAACATATAGCTCCTGTTTTAAATCTTGCAAAAAACAGTGATAATGCTGCATTGTATTCTTTTGCTCGTCACCTGGCAGATCAAAGAGGAGCTCACGATCTTCAATCTTTACTAGATTCAATTGTTGAATCGCTAGTATATTATAAAGAAGCTGCGATAAATGGTTATTGGCCTGCTTCTTTTGCATTCTATCGAGCTACAGAAGAAATAAGAAAAAGCGGAACAATCTTACCAGATTACACATACAGCTTCATTAATGTGGAATGGTATTTACCGCATTTATTATATAGTGTCTTTGAAATAATATATGGATCAAAAGATTATGACAACTGTGCCCATCACTTACAAAACGCTCTTTGGTTAAGAGAAGATAAAACAGAAGCGGCTGGTTTCCTTTCGTTTCTTTTAAATGCTAACCTTGTGAAAAACTCTTTAGCTAGAGGATATTCTAAAGACAATATATCAATGTACTTTAATGCCGGGTTAGAGTCTGATGATGAGGTGCTTTTATATGAAGTTGGAATACTTTATCTCTGTGGTATCGGTTCCAACGGAATAAACGAGAGCAATAACGAAGAACGAACAGGGGTCGATCCTGAAAAAGCATATAGATATTTGTATAAAAGTTACTCAATATGTGAAGATAAGGAATCAAAAAATATTCAACCTATGCAATCAGTTTTTGGACTGGCAGCAGGCTTGCTAGGCGAACTTTTCCTTAAAGGATATGGAGTAGACCAGAATTACGAAAAAGCTTTCAAGTATTTAAGCAAAGCACATGATTTGGAAAATCCATTTTCGATACAGTATTTGGCAGAATGTTATGAAAAAGGATTGGGAGTAAATAAAAATAGTAATAGAGCAGAAGAATTAAAAAAGGAGTTTGAATTAAAAACATCCTCTGAATATAACACCCTTTCTTAACAATTCTGTCATTATATATGGTAGTATATAAGTATTAAAAGACTGTTATTAATGACGCCGTAAGGCCTCGTTACGCTTGAAGACGAAAACATTGAAATAGAATCCTATATTCAATGCGTTAGTTGAACCGTATGTCATAATAGCGGTCTTTTTTATTTGTCAAAGGAGGACGCAATTATTATGACAAACATTGAAAAACTCTCTTCCGAAAGAAGGGAAAAGCTTGAAAGGCAGGCAAACGCCATCGGTTACAGTCTCGACTATGAACCGGAAGTTTTGATGGAAGACATCCGTCTTTTACCGGACAGTTTCTGGCATGAGAATCGTACCAAAGGATGGGGTGGCAGCAACGAAGGGGTTCTCAACGGACTTTCCAAGTTCTCGTCGCTTCCTGAAGTCGTAAACGAGAAAGTCTTAGGCAAGAGTGTAGAAGTTGATGACGACAAACAGTTCATCTTCGATTTCGGTCATGCATTAGAATGGGTGATGCTTAAAAGGTATGCAGCCTTAAACGGCTACAAATATCTTACCTACATGGATTATTTCGTTCTGGTCAGATCTTCAAAAGATGTTTCTTTATCGGACAGAAGGTTCAGAAAGGCTCAGCACAATCTTTATTCCTATGTAACTAGATATAAAGAGGAAGCTGATGCTGTGCTTGAAGAGATCTCTAAGACTTATCCTGATTCATTTATCGTGGAACAGGAAAGCAACGATCCCAAGGATGTCAGAGATATCACGCCTGAAGAACATGCCAGATATGATTCTCAGGGAATCGTATGTGTCGACAGAAGGCAGTACATCAATCCCAATTACAGATCGATGATCGGTGATATGGATGGTCTGTGTCTGCCACCAGACGGTACAAGACGCGGTCTTGAATGCAAGACCTATACCCACAAGGCTCCAAAAGGCTGCTTTACTTCAGGAGTCTTAGGTGAAACAGGTACGATTAAAAATGAGGAATACTATTATCAGGTTCAGCATTACATGGCGGTATGCAATATCGACAGGTTCGATATTTTGGCGTGCTGCGGCAATACTCCTGATGATTTCACATGTACGACCGTATATCGTGATGTAGACTTCGAGAAGTATCTGTGCGAAAATGCTCAGGACGCCTGGGAGAGGAATGTCGAGAATCTTGAAGAAGT
>JAILRZ010000038.1 GCA_024697845.1 Eubacterium sp.
GGAATTATGCTTTCTAACGGACCTGGAGATCCAAAGGAATGTACATACCAGATTGAACAGATTAAGAAATTATATGATACAGATATTCCAATCTTTGCTATCTGTTTAGGGCATCAGTTAATGGCTCTTGCCACAGGAGCAGATACAAAGAAAATGAAATATGGTCATCGTGGAGGAAATCATCCGGTAAAAGATTTAAAAACCGGTCACGTTTATATTTCTTCCCAGAACCATGGTTATATGGTTGATGGCGATACTGTTGATCCAAGTATTGCTGAGGTAGCGTTTGTAAATGTAAATGACCAGACTGTAGAAGGTCTGAGATATAAAAATAAGAGTATTTTCACCGTCCAATTTCATCCTGAAGCGTGTCCTGGACCACAGGATTCCGATATTTTGTTCGATGAATTCATGGAAATGATGGAGGTGAGAAAGAATGGCTAGAGATAATAGTATTAAAAAAGTATTAGTAATTGGTTCCGGTCCGATTGTTATTGGACAGGCGGCAGAATTTGATTATGCAGGAACACAGGCGTGTCGTTCTTTAAAAGAAGAAGGTGTTGAAGTTGTTCTTTTGAACTCCAATCCTGCTACAATTATGACAGATAAGGATATTGCTGATGAAGTATATATTGAGCCATTAACTGTTCCGGCTCTGAAGAAAATTATTGAGAAGGAAAAACCGGATAGCATTCTTCCGACTTTGGGCGGACAGGCAGGTTTGAATCTCGCTATGGAAATTGCTGAAACCGGATTTTTGGAAGAACATAATTGCCGATTAATCGGAACAACTTCTGCAACAATCAAGAAGGCAGAAGATCGTTTGGAATTTAAGGAAACAATGGAAAAGATTGGGGAACCATGTGCACCTTCTCTTGTAGTTGAAAATATTGAAGATGGTGTTGCGTTTGCCAATAAGATAGGTTATCCTGTGGTACTTCGTCCTGCTTACACTTTAGGAGGAAGCGGTGGTGGTATCGCAAATAATCAGTTAGAATTAGTTGAAATTCTTGAAAATGGATTACGTCTTTCCAGAGTAGGACAGGTCCTTGTAGAACGTTGTATTGCGGGATGGAAAGAAATTGAATACGAAGTAATGCGAGACAGTGCAGGAAACTGTATTACCGTTTGTAATATGGAAAACTTGGATCCGGTTGGGGTACATACCGGTGATAGTATCGTAGTTGCTCCTTCTCAGACGATTGGGGATAAGGAACATCAGATGCTTCGTACATCAGCGCTGAACATTATTAATGAATTAAATATTACCGGTGGATGTAACGTGCAGTATGCGCTTCATCCGGAAAGTTTTGAATATTGTGTAATCGAAGTAAACCCTCGTGTAAGTCGTTCTTCTGCATTGGCTTCCAAGGCAACCGGTTATCCGATTGCAAAGGTTGCAGCAAAGATTGCGCTGGGATATACATTGGATGAAATCAAAAATGCAATTACCCAAAAGACCTATGCTTCTTTCGAACCGACATTGGACTATTGTGTTGTTAAGATTCCAAGATTACCATTTGACAAGTTTATTACTGCCAGCAGAAAACTGACTACGCAGATGAAAGCTACCGGTGAAGTTATGAGTATTTGCAATAACTTTGAAGGGGCTTTAATGAAAGCAATTCGTTCATTGGAACAGCATGTGGAATGTCTTTTGGACTACGATTTCTCAGAGTTGGATGCAGATGAATTAGAAGATATGCTTCATAAAGTCGATGACCGTAGAATTTGGGTAGTTGCAGAGGCATTACGTCGTGGAATCAGTTATGACCATATTCATGAAATTACAAAGATTGATAAGTGGTTTATTGATAAGCTTGCCATTATCGTTGAAATGGAAGAAGCTTTAAGAAAAGGTCCTCTTACCGTTGAGTTGTTAAAGCAGGCAAAGAGAATTGAATTCCCGGATACAGTAATTGAACGTCTTACAGGAATTTCTCAGGAAGAAATTAAGCAGATGCGTTATGATAATAATATCGTTGCTGCATACAAGATGGTTGATACTTGTGCTGCAGAGTTTGAAGCGGCTACACCATATTATTATTCTGTATATGGTGGTGAAAACGAAGCAACAGAAACAAATCCGCCAAAGAAGGTTTTAGTTCTTGGTTCCGGTCCGATTCGTATTGGACAGGGTATCGAATTTGACTTCTGTTCTGTTCATTGTACATGGGCGTTTAAGGAAGAAGGTTACGAAACAGTGATTGTTAACAACAATCCGGAAACAGTTTCAACCGACTTTGATATTGCAGATAAATTGTATTTCGAGCCGTTGACACCGGAAGATGTTGAAAACATTGTAAATGTGGAAAAACCAGACGGTGCGGTTGTTCAGTTTGGTGGACAGACTGCTATTAAGTTAACAGAAGCATTGATGAAGATGGGGGTCCCAATTCTTGGAACAAAAGCAGAAGATGTTGACGCGGCAGAAGATAGAGAATTGTTTGATGAGATTTTAGAGCAATGTGGAATCCCAAGACCTACCGGTGGTACCGTCTTTACTGCGGAAGAAGCTAAGAAGGTGGCGAATCAATTGGGATATCCGGTATTGGTTCGTCCATCCTATGTTCTTGGTGGACAGGGTATGCAGATAGCGACTTGTGATGAAGAAATCGAAGAATTCATGGAAATTATCAATCGAATCGCACAGGATCATCCGATTCTTGTAGATAAATATTTGCAGGGAACAGAAGTGGAAGTTGATGCGATTTGTGACGGAACAGATATTTTGATTCCTGGTGTTATGGAACATATTGAACGTGCCGGAGTTCATTCCGGTGACAGTATCTCGGTTTATCCGGCATACACACTTTCGCAGGATATCATAGATACTATTGAAGATTATACAAGAAAACTTGCAATGTCCCTTCATGTAAAAGGTATGATTAACATTCAGTTTATCGTATGTGACGGACAGGTATATGTAATTGAAGTAAATCCACGTTCATCCCGTACCGTTCCTTATATCAGCAAAGTTACAGGAATTCCGATTGTTAAGCTTGCAACCAAGTGTATTATCGGAAAGACAATTAAGGAATTGGGATATACACCGGGCTTACAGCCAAAAGCAGATTACTATGCAATTAAAATGCCGGTATTCTCTTTTGAAAAAATCCGAGGAGCAGAAACAAGCTTAGGACCTGAAATGAAATCTACCGGTGAATGTCTTGGAATTGCAAAGGAATTTAATGAGGCACTTTATAAAGCTTTCTTAGGAGCCGGTGTGGTACTTCCAAAGCATAAAAAGATGATTATTTCCGTAAAAGATTCTGATAAGCAGGAAATTATCCCATTGGCTCAGAGATTTGAAAAGCTGGGATACGAAATCTATGCAACAAGAAGCACCGCAGATGTTCTTCGTGAAAACGGAGTGGATGCAATTAAGGTCAACAAGATTCATCAGGAAGCTCCAACGGTTATGGACTTGCTTTTGGAACATAAGATTGATATAGTTATTGATACACCGACACAGGGTAGAGATAAGAACCGTGACGGATTCCTGATTCGACGAGTATCCATTGAAACAGGCGTGAATTGTTTCACCAGCTTGGATACAGTTGATGCATTGTTAACCAGTTTGGAAAGTGATGCGAAGGAAAATCTGACATTGGTGGATGTTGCAAAACTTTAAATACTTGGAGAAAATCGCAACCGGAAAGGATTGCGATGAAAAAAATAATAAATAATGTGGTTGGCGGGAGATATTATGTCCTGGAGCAAGTGGGAACCGGAGGGTTTTCCAAAGTGTATCGCGTGAAAGATTTAAAAAGCGGTAACGAATATGCTTTAAAGGAGTATATTACCTCGGATCCGTCCAATCAAAAGAAATTATTGGAAGGAATGGAGAGAGAACTGGAAGTATTAAAACACACCAGTCATCCGGTCCTTCCAAAAATTTTTAACCTGATTAAAGAAGATAGTCGTTTTTATCTTGTCATGGAATTGGTAGAGGGAACGAACCTTAAACAATATATAGTAGAGCATGGAAGACTATCGAAAAAAGAAATGAAGGAAATTATGTTCCAGATTCTCAGCGGATTGTATTATCTTCATTCATTGGAACCACCAATTATTTATCGGGATTTAAAACCGGCAAATGTCATTTGGAAAACAAACGGACAAATGAAGTTGGTTGATTTTGGAATTGCCAAGCGATATCGAGATGATATTGATCTGGATGCTCTGGCAATTGGCAGTCGAGGATTTGCAGCACCGGAGCAATATGAAAAAAGCAATCAGGATACATTTTTCAATACAGATATTCGAACTGACATTTATGGAGTTGGAAAAACAATGTTTTATTTGAGAACCGGAAAAATATATCAGGGAAAATTTCCTGTTTATATTCGAGGAAAAGAGAGAAAAGTAATCAAAAAATGCATTGCCAACAATCCGGAACAACGATATCAGGATTGTATTTCGCTTCTTTGTGAAATAAAAAGGTTTTAATTCTGAATAATTGCCTCTTATTCTTGCATAAATATGTAAAATCACTTATTCTATAGAGTGAGATGTTTGAAGCAAGGATGGTTGAGACAAGGGTGTTTCCCGATGGCTTTGGACAATTATATCGACGGAGGATTAGACATATGGGATATCATGAAGCATATGAATTGTTGGAAAAATATGGTCAGACACATTTGTTAAAGTATTATGATGAGTTAACACAAGACCAGCAGAGAGAACTTTTAGGACAGATTTCAGAATTAGATTTTGATTTGTTAAAACTATTGGAAAACCAGCAGGAAGAAGCAAAGAAAGGTGTGATTACACCTTTGGATGATGCTGTTTCCATTCAGCAAATTGAAGAAAATAGAGAACGCTATACGAAGATTGGTACAGAAGCGATTAGAGAAGGAAAGGTAGGGGCAATCTTACTTGCCGGCGGTATGGGAACAAGACTTGGTTCGGACAAGCCAAAGGGAATGTATAACATTGGTGAAACAAAGGATGTTTACATTTTTGAGATGCTGATTAACAATCTGATGGATGTAGTGGAAGCAACAGGAGCGTGGGTTCCGCTTTACATTATGACCAGTGAAAAGAATGACCTTGATACAAGACAGTTCTTTAAAGATATGAATTATTTTGGTTATAATTCAGAATTTATAGATTTCTTTGTTCAGGAAATGGCACCAGCAGCAACTTTTGACGGAAAGATTTTTTTGGAAGACAAACATCGTGTTGCTACATCTCCAAACGGAAATGGCGGATGGTTTATTTCTTTCGAAAAATGTGGTCTTGCAGCGAAAGCAAAAGCCAGTGGTGTGGAATACCTGAATATTTTTGCAGTAGATAATGTATGTCAGCGAATTGCAGATCCTTGTTTTGTAGGTGCAATGATTGACGGCAATTATCGTTCTGCATCCAAGGTGGTTTCAAAGACTGCTCCGGAAGAAAAGGTAGGGGTTCTTTGTTTGGAAGATGGAAAACCATCAATTGTGGAGTATTATGAATTAACAGAAGAAATGAGATACCAGAAAGATGATGCCGGTGAACTGGCGTATCGCTATGGTGTAATTCTTAATTACTTGTTCAATATGGAAGATTTGGAAAAGAATCAGGAAAATAATATGGCTGTTCATATTGTTAAGAAGAAAATTGAACATGTAGATGAAAATGGAAATATTGTGAAGCCTGAAACTGAAAACGGGTTTAAGTTTGAAACTTTGGTGTTAGATATGGTTCATATGATGGACAATTGTCTTGCATATGAAGTTGTCAGAGAAAAGGAATTTGCTCCGATTAAAAACAAGACCGGTGTGGATTCTGTAGAGTCTGCAAAAGAATTATTGAAATTAAATGGTGTGACATTGTAAGGAAGGTGAACTGATGAAAACATTATTGGAAATCATTACGGAAGAATTTGAAAAGGCATTTGAAGAAAAGGGATATGAGAAACAGCTTGGTAGAGTGGTAGTTTCTAATAGACCGGATCTTTGCCAATATCAGTGTAATGGTGCCATGGCCGGTGCAAAGAAATATCATAAAGCACCGATTATGATTGCAAATGATGTGGTAGAAGTATTACAGAATAATGATAAATTTGAAATGATTGAGGCGGTGATGCCGGGGTTTATCAATATGAATTTGAGCTCCTCTTTTGTAGCAGATTATTTGAATGAATTAAAGGATTCTGAAAAATATGGTGTTGAAGCACAGGACAAAACAGTAGTTGTTGACTACGGCGGAGCCAATGTAGCAAAACCACTTCATGTGGGACATTTACGTCCAGCGGTTATTGGAGAAAGTGTTAAGCGAATTAAAGAGTATGTTGGAAACAATGTCATTGGGGATGCACATTTAGGCGACTGGGGACTTCAAATGGGTCTGATTATTATGGAGTTAAAGGAACGTCAGCCGGATTTAGTATACTTTGATGAAAGCTATACCGGAGAATATCCGGAAGAACCACCATTTACCTTGGATGAATTAAGTGAAATTTATCCGACTGCTAGTGCGAAATCAAAAGAAGATGCAGCCTTTAAAGAAGCGGCACAGCTTGCAACAGTTAAGATTCAGCAAGAATATCCGCCATATCTAGCATTGTGGAAGCATATTATGTCTGTTTCATTACCTGATTTAAAAAAGAATTATAATAATTTGGACGTTGACTTTGATCTTTGGAAAGGGGAAAGTGATGCGAAGCCATATATTCCGGAATTGATGGATATTCTGGAAAAGAAAGGTCTCTCTCATGAAAGTCAGGGAGCTTTGGTGGTTGATGTGGCAGAAGAAGGAGACAAAAAAGAATTACCACCTTGTATCGTAAGAAAATCAGATGGTGCTGCTCTTTATGCAACTTCCGATCTTGGGACTATTATCCAGCGTCAGAAGGATTTTACACCGAATGAATATATTTATGTAGCTGATAAACGTCAGGAACTTCATTTTACCCAGGTCTTTCGTGTAGCAAAGAAAGCAGAGTTGGTTCCGGAAGGTACGAAACTGGAATATATGGGATTCGGTACTGTCAACGGAAGTGATGGCAAACCATTTAAGACCCGTGATGGTGGAGTGATGCGTTTAGAAATGCTCATTGACCAAATAAATGATGCGGTATATCAGAAGATGATGGAAAACCGTAGTATGGATGAGGCAGAGGCCAGAGATATCTCAAAAACGGTTGGTCTTGCAGCTTTAAAATATGGGGATTTATCAAATCAAGCTACAAAGGATTACATTTTTGATATTGAAAGATTTGCTTCCTTTGAAGGAAACACCGGACCATACATCCTGTATACCATTGTTCGTATTAAATCTATTTTGGAAAAATATCAGGCAGAAGGAAATAGTGTAGATGGTTTAGAAATTCTTGATACAGATAAGAACGAACAGATGAATTTGATGTTAGAAGTTTCTAAAGTGAAGGAAGTTATTGAAAATGCAGCGGAAGAGTTAGCACCACATAAGATTTGTGCTTATATTTATGACTTATCCAATGTATTTAATAGTTTCTATCATAGTACAAAGATTTTAGCTGAAACTGATGCAGAAAAGCAAAAGGGATATGTAGCTTTAATCAAAATGACAAAAGAAGTTCTTGAAACTTGTATTGATTTATTAGGATTTAAGGCTCCGGAAAGAATGTAATTTTCAGCATTTTCCGCGTCGTTTAAAGAAAAAATAAGAGCAGGGGTTCCTGCTCTTATTTTTATACCATAGACTATTCAGCTTTTGCAGTTTCAGCTTCTTTAGTTACAGCTTCTTTGTCTTTTTTCTTGTCTTTTTTCTTATCTTTTTTCGCATCGTCTTCGCTTGTAGCTTCAACAGTCTGAATTTCTGCTGCTGTAGTAGTTTCTACATTCTTAACGTTTGGATCATTCTGCTGAATTAATGTCTGACGTAAGCTTTCTTTTTCGACCTGGGTCATTGTAACAGGTTCTGTAGGTGGCTCATATAAACCAGTAGAAACTGCTATAGAATAACCTAAATAAACAACAAAAGCAATCGCTACAAGTGTAATTCCGGCATAAGTGAAATATTTTTTGATATTTCTCTTTTGCTGTTGATGTTTTCGATTGTACTTTTCCTGCTTATATCTGTCTACTTTTGCTTGACTCATTTTCTGTACCTCACAAATTTATAAATTCTTCAAATATTATAAAACAAAAGTGGCTGTAAAACAAGTCTATTTATGTTATACTATGTCCTAATGGATGAAAAATGAATAATGGAGATTAGAATTTATGACTCAGAATAAGATTTTAAAAAGAATATGGGAAATATTGTACCCAATGGTATTATATTTTGGAATTCAAATGGTTACTGTATATATTGGATATATTGCTATATTTTCAGTTTATGTTGTAAAAGGATTTGATAAAAAGGAAGCTTTGGATTTGGCACAAATGCAATTATTGATGCTTAATTTGATTGCTGCATTGATTGCCGCACCGATTTTTCTGAAAATGTATCATAAAGTATTGAAGAAACAGCAGAAGTATCGAACGGAATACGAAACATCATTGATACTGAAATTTTTTTGGATTATCCCGTTTGGTGTTGTGGGAATGTTCTGGTCAAACTATGTGGTATCATTTTTAACTTTGTTTATGCCTGAATTTATGATAGACTCCTATGATGAAACGAAGGAAATTGTCTTTAATTCACCATTTTTGTTGCAGGTGTTTGCTTCTGCTTTAATGGCTCCGGTTGTAGAGGAACTGATTTTCAGAGGCGTCATTCATAATCGTTTGAAAGAATATATGACAGTGAAAAATGCTGCAATTCTTTCCTCTTTGCTTTTTGGACTTTACCATATGAATTGGATTCAGATTCCATATGCATTTTTAATTGGAATGCTGTCGGTGTTTTTATTTGAAAAGTATAAGACAATTTATGCAAGTATTATTTTTCACGGAATTGCAAATCTGACTTCTGTTTTGATTTCCATGGCAGTTTCCGGGCAGGAAACCGGAACGGAGGAAAAAATGTCTATGGTTGAGCAATGCGCAGGATTACTGATTCTCATTGGATTCTCAGGAATATTGCTTTGTGGAATTGGTACGATAATAAATAAAAGGGTTAACGAAAAGGAGAAGTTTGAAAATGAAGTTATTAACGATTACGATTCCATGTTATAACTCGCAGGAATATATGGAAAAAAGTATTAAGAGTGCTTTAACAGGGAAAGATCGTGTTGAAATTATTGTGGTAGACGACGGTTCTACAGATCAGACTTTAGAAATTGCAAAAAAATACGAAGCAAAGTTTCCTAATATTGTGAAAGTGATTCACCAGGAAAACGGTGGACATGGGGAAGCTGTTAATACAGGAATTAAAAATGCTACAGGCCTTTACTTCAAAGTGTTGGATAGCGATGATTGTTTAGGAAGACGTGCGTTGCAGAAAGTTTTGGATACTTTGGAAGATATGGTTTCCAAGGATGCAGGGCTGGATCTGTTGATTTCAGACTTTATGTATGATAAGCAGGGGGCCAAACATAAAGCAATCATGAATTATAAGAAATCTATGCCAAGAAACAAAATAATTTCCTGGGAAGATGTAAAGTTTGGAATGAGCAAGTATTTGCTGATGCATTCTGTTATTTATCGTACAAAGATTCTCAGAGAATGCGGAATGGTATTACCAAAGCATACGTTCTATGTAGACAACATCTATGTGTTCCAGCCACTTCCATATGTGAAGAATATTTATTACTTGGATGTATGCCTTTATAAATACTATATTGGACGTGATGACCAGTCTGTGAACGAACAGATTATGATTAAGCGTTTGGACCAGCAGTATCGTGTTACAAAAATCATGATGGATGTGTATACGAATTCTGAAATTAAGAAGGAAAACTGTCGGAATGCCATGGTACATTATTTTGATATGATGATGTGTGTTAGCTCAATTTTGTCCATTCGAGAAGGTTCGGAAGAACGATTGAAAGACAAGGAAGAATTATGGAGATGTTTGGAACAGAAAAATCCAGACCTTTATCAGAGAGTTAGAAAATCAATGCTAGGAAGAACAATGAATCTTCCGGGAAAAACCGGCAGAAAAATATCTGTTATGGGTTATAAAATCACACAAAAAATCTTTGGATTTAACTAGGAGGACAAGATGAATATTAACCAGACAATCGCGGAAGAACTGGGTGTGAAAGAATGGCAGGTTACTGCTGCTGTGAATTTGATTGATGAAGGGAATACAATTCCATTTATTGCCAGATATCGAAAACCTGTAACAGGTGAATTGAATGA
>JAILRZ010000073.1 GCA_024697845.1 Eubacterium sp.
GATACAGTTGAATATTCTGCCAGCTAAGAGTAGTTAGGAGTGATGGATATGGCTTATGAACCATATGTAAATAGTGACGAATACTTATCACTTGGTTATTCAGCTGTACCGGAGGATGAAAGATTATTCTTTTTACGAAAGGCTAGCAGACAAATTGATACCCTGACATTTAATCGAATTCAGGGTATCAATTCTCTGACTCAATTTCAAAGAGATGTAATTAAAGAAGTGGTATCGGCTCATGCAGATTTCCTTTACGACAATCAGGATATGCTTGAGTCGGTATTATCTGGATACAGCATTAACGGAGTGAGCATGAACTTTGGTCAAAATTGGAACGTACATATCGAAAATGGTGTCGCAATCAAGCAGGATAATTATTCCTTATTACAGCAGACAGGATTGTGTTGCAGATTGGTAGGTGTGTAGTATGAAATATCCAAATTTAGTGCCAAAATCAGTGTGTAAGACAGATATTCACGTCACGATATATGGAGAAGGGCTCTCGGAAACAGGAGCACCGGTACCCGCACTGGAAAAGGACTTTAAAGGTAATTATCAAGATAGAGCTTATACAAAACTAACCGGCGAACAAAAACTGGTTTCATTGACTGGAAAGGTATACATACCAGGAGACATTTGCCCTGAACTTGCAGTTATCAATGATGGAATTGTTGTAGTAAACGGAGTGGAACGAAAGTTATTTGCCGGTACAAAAGCAAGGAATCCAGATGGAACAGTTAATTATACATTATTGGAGTTGGTATAATGCACGCAAAATCAACAGTGAAAATTAACAGGAATATGATTCGAAAATTGACAAGACAGGCAATAGTATCTTTAGAGCAGACTGGAGAGGCAGTTCATACTGACCTTGTACAATCTCAAACAATGCCATTTGGCGAAGATGTCAAAAAAGATGGAAAAACTGTTCATCCCGGTGGATATATGCAGAATACACAGACTTTTGTTGATTATAAGGATAGCAAGAGAGGTTCTGTCAGCATTGTTTCTTCCACGCCATATGCAAGAAGAATGTACTTTCATCCTGAATATAATTTCAGTAAATTGGAGAATCCGAACGCAGGTGGCAAATGGTTTCAACCTTATATTGATGGAACCCGGAAGGAGTTTGTAAGAAAGACCTTTGCTAGTCTTTATAAAAGGAATACAGGAGTGTGATTGGTTATGATGCTTGGTTTAGTAGATGTTAAAGATTGGATTAAGACAATCTTTGAGGCAGACCATTATTATATGGGAAAACTTGATAACAAAAAGGATAAATCCATTGGAATTTATCAAAGAAAGAATCCTATGCCACCGAGAGTTTGTCTTGGTGGTATTAATTTGGCTTCATATGAGGTCAAACAGGTATCTATTTTAATTCATTGGAGTAATGATGCAAATGATACGGAACAAGCATCCTATGAGCTGTTTGAGGCTCTGCTAGGGTGTCAGAGAGTAACTATAAACAATATCGATGTTCCATTTATTAACTTGGTAACAAATGAACCGGTTGATGTTGGAACAGACGATAAAGGTATCTATGAAAGAGTCATCGAAATGGATATCTATTATAAAAAATAATAAAGAAAGGAATTGAATTATGCCAGATAATAATGCTTTTACAGGTGTTTTTCCTGTATATGAGAATCAGTTTAAAGTAAAAGTCAGCAATTCATATGTGAACATTGCTGACATGGAATCCTTTTCTCCATCGTTCGATAATGGTGTAGAAGAATGGACACCAATGGATACAGAAGGCTGGATTAAGAGATTAATGACAGCAAAGGGAATTACTCTTTCTGTTTCAGGCAAAAGAAATGTTGGAGATTCAGGTAATGATCATATTGCTGGTCTTGCATTCAAGAATGGAAGAGAAGCACAGGCTGATATTCAGTGGACATTCCCTGATGGAACAACCGTTGAATTTGAAGATGCAGTTATTAATGTAACAGCATTAGGAGCAGGAGACAGCACTGCAGTTGGACCTCTTGAATTTGATATTCAGAGTAATGGAAAGCCAACAATTACACCGGCTGTCTAATCTAATATGTATGAGGGCAGGGTTTATAACTGCCCTCTGATTATTTATAAGGAGTGAAAAGAATATGTCAAAAATCATTGATATTACAGATAAATTAGCGTTTGATGAAAATCCCGTCATTAAAATTAGGGATGTGGAATTAGAAATCAATACTGAAGCAGAAAATATGATTAAAATTATGGCTCTGACTTCGGAGACACCGGGTGCAAAGGAAATTGTTGAAATGTGTCGTCTAGTATTTACGGAAGAATCCGTTGAGAAGTTAAAGGCATTACAGCTGAAATTCAACGATTATGTTGATGTTGTAATGACAGCAATTGGTGTTGCGTCCGGTAGTTATGATGAATCGGAATCGGGGGAGTAGATCAGGATCCTTTTTACGATTTGATTGAAGATTTCGATTTGGTGGTGGCATCCTTTACCAGTCAGTATGGTTTAAGAATAGCTGATATTAAAAAAATGTCATGGCAGGAGTTCAAGACATTACTGATTGGTATTTCTCCAGATACGATACTTGGAAGAATGGTATCGATTAGGGCAGAGGATGACCCAGAAATAATAAAACATTTTTCACAAGAACAGAAAAAAATAAGGAATGAGTGGAGAAGCAAAAGAGCGAAGATGATGAAGCCGGCAGATGTGGAGCAAGCAATGCTGGGCTTCGAGAGAATATTCTTGTCAATGGTAGGTGTTAATTATGATGCATAGGATTAAATGCTCCTACTGTGGTCAAACATTGTGCTTTGCTAATATTATGCAAGGACAGATGAAATGTCCGCGTTGCGGAACAAAAAATGATATTGAATTTATAAGAAAAGAAAAAAAGAAAATCAAGAGCAAGAGCCAATAAGTTGCACCGAAGAGTAGCAACGCGTGCCTATCTTGGAAAGGAGGTATGCGTATGTCAAAAAATAGTGTTGGTGCTGTTGCACTTGATTTGGAATTGAATAGCAAAAATTTTGATGCTGGTCTAGGTGGAATAACTTCTAAGGCGAAAAAGGCTGGACTTGCAATTGCTGCAGCTTTTTCCGTGAAGAAATTAGTTGATTTTGGAGCTGATTGTATAGAGCTTGGCTCTGACTTGGCGGAAGTACAGAACGTAGTGGATGTTACTTTCCCAAATATGACTAAAAAGATTGATGAATTTTCACAGAATGCAGCTTCACAGTTTGGACTTTCTGAAACGATGGCAAAGAGATATGCCGGTACATTAGGCTCTATGGCTGAAGCATTCGGCTTTACTGAAAAAGAAGCTGCAGATATGGCAACAACCTTAACCGGTTTAGCTGGTGATGTGGCTTCGTTCTACAATATTGACCAAGATGCAGCTTATACTAAATTAAAGTCTGTATTCTCCGGCGAAACAGAATCGCTTAAGGATTTAGGTATTGTAATGACGCAGACAGCGTTAGATCAGTACGCATTGGCTAACGGATTTGGAAAAACCACAGCAAAAATGAATGAGCAGGAGAAGGTTGCGCTTCGGTATGCCTTTGTCCAGGAACAGTTGAAAAATGCAACAGGAGACTTTGCAAGAACTTCTGACGGATGGGCAAACCAGATGCGTATCTTGTCATTACAGTTTGATACTTTAAAGGCAAGTATTGGACAAGGTTTAATCAATCTGTTTTCGCCGGTTCTGAAAGTAATCAATATGTTGCTTGGAAAATTAGCAACATTAGCAAATGCTTTTAAGTCGTTTTCGGAAATGCTCACTGGGAAAAAGAGTTCCGGTGGAACTACTGAATTATCAACTGCAAGCGATGAACTTGGGACCGTATCGGACGAAGCGAGTAATGCATCTGACAATGTTGATAAAATTGGAAAGAGTGCTAAGAAGAGTGCCGACAAAATAAAGAAGTCTTTAGCAGGATTTGATAAGCTGAATGTTTTATCAGATACAGATTCCGGTGATGGGGATTCGACAGGAAAAGGTGCATCTGGTGGTGGAATTAAAGCAGATTCAGTAGACTTCGGAAAAACTGCGGATACAAGTTCAACGAAGTTTGATAAGTTTGGCAAAGTTCTGGACAAAATAAGGAACAAGTTCATAAATCTTGCAGGATTATTCAAGAAAGGTTTTGAATTTGGCTTTAAGTCTGATGGACTCAAAAAAATACCGGGATATTTGGATAGTATAAGACAATCTTTAAAAGATATATTCTTAGATCCGAATGTTCAAAAATCAGTGGATAACTGGTTGAATTCTATTGTAGAAAATGCTGGGAAAATGGTTGGAGCAGTTGCTTCCATAGGAACTAGCCTAGCTGTTAATTTAACTGGAGGAATTGCAAAGTGGTTAGACCAAAGCAAAGAGTCTATTTCAAGCAAGATTGCAAAGCTGTTTGATGCTGATGCGAAGATTGCAACGGTAATGGGAAATTACTATGCAGCATTGGCAGATATCTTTACGGTATTTGAATCTCCAGAGGCACAACAGATTACAGCTGACTTCTTATCTATTTTCAGTGAAGCATTCCTTGGAGTTGCAGTTTTAGCAGCAGAATTTGAGGCAGACCTAAGAGATACGATTTATACACCGATTACAGAGAACGCAGGGAAAATAAAGACAGCATTACTGAATACAATTAAGCCAATCAGCGAAGTTACTACCTCGTTAAGAGAAGTTGTTAAGTCACTTGTTGATGAGGCCATTTCATTGTATGAAAATCATATTTCACCACTTTTGCAAACACTGAAGAAGACATTTTCCAAAACACTATCTGTTGCATTAGATGCATATAACAAATATGTTGCACCGGTGCTAAAAAATATCTCAAAAGACATTAAAGATTTAGCAGATCAGAAGATTAAGCCATTTATAAAGAAAGTATCAGAAGCATTAGGAAAAATTATAGATGCTATTAAAGATTTGTGGGTATTTATCCAGCCTGTTGTTAATTGGATTGTAGAAAATGCGATTAAAAATATGGCTACATACCTACAGGTTCTGTGGGATAGTACAAAATCAATCTTTAGTAATATCATTACAGCTGTAGGAGGTATAGTGGATGTTATTTCCGGCTTGATAGACTTTGTAAAAGGTGTTTTTACAGGAGATTGGAAACTTGCATGGGACGGAATTAAGGAAATTACAAGTGGTTTTGTAGATTTTGTTAAAGGTGTGTTCGGCACAATTAAAAACGCAATCACTAAACCGTTTAAATTAGCTTGGGTTACTATTAAAAATATGTTTTCCCCAGCAAAGGCAGTCTTTACTAAGGTATGGAGTGGAATCAAGTCGGTTTTCACAAATGTTGGTTCGTGGTTTAAAGAGAAATTCTCAAGTGCTTGGAGTGGAATAAAGGAAAAGTTTTCAATCTCAAATGTGAAATCATTTTTTAGTGAGGTTGTTAGTGGAATTAAGACTGCATTTAAGACGATTCCTGATTGGTTAAAGATAAAGTTCAAGAATGCATGGCAGGGTGTCAAGGACGTTTTCACTAAAGGTGGCAAAATCTTTAAAGGGATTAAAGAAGGTATTGCATCAGTATTCAAGAGCATCCTGAGACATATTATTTCCGGCATTAATACTGTAATCAAAATGCCATTCAACAAAATTAATAGTCTCTTGAACAAAATTAGAGGCATATCTGTAATGGGAAAGAAGCCTTTTTCTTCCCTTTGGGATGAAAATCCTCTTCCAGTTCCACAGATACCAATGCCTGAAGCGTTGGCTAATGGTGCTGTATTAAAACCAAATTCGCCATTTCTGGCAATGGTTGGTGATCAGAAGCACGGAACTAACGTTGAGGCACCGCTTGATACTATTAAGCAGGCTGTCAGAGAAGTGGCAGCAGAGAAGGGCGGTTCTTCAGAAAAGATAACAGTTAATGTTGTTCTCGAAGGCGATGCAAAGGGTGTATTCAAAGTCGTTAAAACAGAAGCAACTAAAATACAAAAAATAACCGGTAAGCCGGCATTTGAATAAAGAGGTGATGATTATGTCAGCATTTAGAGGATATTATATTTCAATTGCCGGTACACAGTTACCGGGAAAATTCATTTTGGAAGGTTCATATAAGACTACTGATAATCAAAGGACAGAGTTGAAGGCATATAGAGATAACAGCAACTTATTGCATCGGCAGACTTCGCCAAATTATAAGACATCTATGGAATTCTCAACACCGGTACTTACACTCACAGAACTTGAACAGTTAAAAAGTATTCTCAATAGTGGAATTATTAATGCAAGGGAGCGAAAGATTAGGGTAAAGTATTGGAACAGTGAAGATTTGTGCTATCGAACAATGACTGCTTATATGCCAGATGTTCAGCACACAATTAAGAATACGTTGAATGGTGAGCCATTATATGAGAGTGTTACGTATCAATTTATTCAGTATTAAGGAGAGAAATGTATGAGAGCTATACCTGATGAGTTAAAAAGGCTATATGTGGATGAGAATCTACCGAAGCATATATATGTGAATTTTCCAAATGACAGTATTGATACGATTACAGACGATAACATCGAGGAAGAATCTTTTAGGCTCACGCAGAGCCTTTGTGAAGATTCCGTTCCAACGTGGGGTGGGTGTCTGTCCTCTCAAGCAGAATTGACTTTGATTGATACAAAGGAGAATTTGAAGGACAAAAAAATACAAATCTATATGTCCTTAAAGGATCCTAAATATAGAGGAAACTGGGAAGTGGATTCTGAATATGATATAGATGACATTGTTCAGTATAACGATAAGTTCTATGAATGTCTGGAGGAAACAGGAGCGGTTATAACAGATACAACAAAGGATTTCTCTGATTTTGAATGGAGCAATAACAAGATTGATAAGCAGACCGAAGCAGAAGGAAGGGACAGGTTGTGGAACAGGATTACAGTTAATTCTGATTTATATGGAAGAGCAGGTGTATCACTTGTATTAAGAGCACATTATTATAATGCATCTAGAGTACTTGTTTACTACCTGTCTCAAAACTATCAAACAGTTACTTTTGCAAAAGAGAAAGAATGGGATGGTGTGACATATCCTTTCTGTGGCTGGACTTTGACACTTGTTAATGAGTCAGGAGAAAGTGTAGATTTAACAGGAACTGTTGTCACGGCCAATCGAAACCTGTACAGCAACGAGCTTACACCAGCGGAAGGTAGTGAATACTGGTTTGAGAAAAGAGGGTATATCGATACAAGTAACACACAGGACTTGTTGATGTTTACCGGATATATTGATTCTGCTGATATTCAGAATGACCACCGGTATATGAAAGTAATTGCATATGACCGATTCTACAAGCTTGGTTCGAGAGATATTACAAGCTGGTGGAATAGTGCAGTGAGAGTCAATACTAATTACCTTGGAGAATGGATATCTGGGACAGGTTACAGACAAGGGAATATTGTTCGTTTAACTAATAAAGTTACTGGAGATAAGTACTACTATCATTGCAAGAAAGATATTCCAACTAATGGAAATCCACCACGGAATTATAGCTATTATAATCCAGGTGACTTGATAAGTATGGCAGATAGACCAAATGCGATTATTACAGATGGAAGAGATTACTGGGAATCATTTAATAGTTTTGTCACACAATCAATTCAAACTAGAAGAGCGCAGTTGGCATATGAATTAAGTTTTCCGTTAGAAGATGATGAAAATGGTCAGTTTATTGCACAAACGAATGATTTTTACATAACAACTCCGAATAAGATACAAGATAAACAAATATATGCATTAGATGCCTTGAAAAATATTTGTGCAGCAACAGGAACTTTTGGATATTGCAATCCTGAAACAGAAGAATTTAGATACATTAAGCCTAATTCTACAAATGGTTCGGATAATAATTATAAAGGTGAATGGGAAGCTGGTGATTATGCGACAGGAGACATTGTCAAGGTTAATAATGAAGAGTCTTCCTATATGGATACATATTATAAATGTCTTATACCTTCAACAAATATTATTGTTAATGGAGAGGTTGAGGAACAAACTGCATCGTTCTATTATAATTCTCAAGATGATTCATATTTTATGGCACCAAGTTCCAATTTGAAATACATTGATTTTCAATTTGATGAATCATTATTAGGGGAAGCAAATATAGTTGTTGGAGTGTATATGGGAACTCAAACGTGGCAGATAACTGAACCATCGAGAATCGAATTAAAGGGATTTGAAAGAAATCATATATATATTTCAGTATCTAATCCAAGTCAGGAATTTTGGCAATCATTTTCTGCGAAGAAAGGACAACTAATTGAAAGTGGAACTGATTATGTACCGAATGATGAAAAGGTAGAGGGTGACATATGGGAGAAATGCACAGCAATTTATCATCCGACCGGTAGGGTTAATTTGAATGGATTATATGAGCAGGAGCAAGTTAATTTTGGTGTGAAAAATTATAGTAGAAATGGAACAAAAGTAATTGATGAATCAGGTAATGTCCTAAAAGGAACTAAGTCAGATAGGTCAATTGCAATTGTCTATAATTATTTATTTAATGATATAAAAGGTGAATTAAGTAATGTATACAATCAAATCAATGCCGGATTTTCAAATGCCAATCTATCGCTTGTTTTTACACCGTTTTCACTGCAGTGCAAGGGCCTTCCATTCCTTGAAGTTGGTGATGCAATCTGTTTTGATGTTGTGGTTTTGGAGCGGAATAACAATGGCGAACTGGTAGAAGTGGTTAAACACATAGAAAGTATCGTGATGTCAAGAACTTTATCAGGAACCCATTCGCTGACAGATACTTTTGAGGCAAAATATGAATAGATTAAGGAGGAAATATGCTGGTACAAAAAGAGAAAAATGTTGTCAAAATCAGATTTGATGATGAATCCTACATTATAACCCCATCATTGAAGCAATGGGATAAGGGACAGATCATTCAGTTCCTCGATGTAGATGATGGTGCAATTGTTCAGTTTGGAACAAATGGAAATTCATATGTTCAAGAAGGTCAGGTAGATATACCTGATTTTTTATTGGAACAAGAAGGGCAATTGCTCATTTACGTTCGATTTATTGATGAGAATTCAGAAACGACTGTTAAGAAGGTAATTATTCCGATAAGTCCAAAGGATAAGCCTAAAGATTACATTGAGCCGGAGAATGAGCAGAGCTTTATTCAGCAAGTTACGGAGATAATGAATAGTACCAAAGCGGTTGCCGATTCCGTCCGAGAAGATGCAGATAACGGAGATTTTGACGGTTACACACCGATTAAGGGAACTGATTATTTTACACGGGAAGAAATTGAAGAAATAGAGGATGAAGCTGCTAGAAAAGTTGATTTATCAGGTCTTGTGCCGAAGACGAGAATGATTGGAGATGAAACACTAGCTGGCGATATTACTAAAGACAAATTAGGAAGAGAAGTTACAAAGGCGTTTGTTGCCGGAGGAAGTTGGTATGGAATGCTTATTCCATGGCTCATAAGCCAGTGCGGAAGCAAAACGCAGCAGGATACAAATGTTGCAGAAATTCAATCTTTGAAACTTACATCAGGTAACAAATTAGCGCTTTCAATTGATACCA
>JAILRZ010000083.1 GCA_024697845.1 Eubacterium sp.
AGGATTAGATCTTGAGGAGTCTCTGGATTTTTCAGATATTGAAGAAAAAATTGATGAATTACAGGATGGAACAGATCAGCTGGAAGATGGCGCAGGACAATTAAAGGACGGAACCAAGGCATTGAAAGATGGAAGTGGTGCTCTTTCCGATGGTGCAGGTACGTTGGAAAAGGGATTGAAAAGTTTAGCATCCGGAGCACTGGAATTGAAGAACGGTACAGGCTCTTTAGTGAAAGGGGCAAAAAAACTTTCCAAGGGCAGCAGCACCCTGAAAAAAGGTACAAAGGATTTAAAGAATGGAACTGCAAAGTTAAATAGTGGAGCAAAAGACTTATCCAAGGGAACTGCAGATCTTTCTACCGGAGCAGGAAAATTGAAACAAGGAACCAAGGATCTTACAAAGGGAGCAGGGGATTTAAAAAATGGAGTGGTAACATTGCATACAGGAACCAGCGATTTGTTGAAAAATTATAACCTGTTCCATCAGTCTATTTCGAATGGAACGGACTCTGTTCATAAAGGGGCATCGCAGTTAAAAACAGGAGCAGGAACTTTAGAGGAAGGTGCCAAAACTGCCAGCGAAGGTGCAAAACAATTAAAGAATGGTTTGTGGTCTGCCAAACAGGCTTTTGAAGATCAGGAGGAATCGGTAGGACTTTCTACTGGTGTACAAAGCATCAAAACAGGAATTGCTCAGGCCAATAAAGGCGTTGAGCAGCTTGTTTCTCAAATGAACGATATGCCATCTACCATTAATAATCAGATTGCAGGAATTTTGACAAATGTGTCCAATGCAACGAATGGTGCAATTTCCACAAAAGCGGCTTTAAAGCAGACTGTGGAAGGGATTAACCAGGCTGTTGCAGGTGGAACACCGCTGGAAACAGTTTTACAGGCAAAAGGGCTGAGTGTGAAAGCGTATTATCAGTTGCTACAGGCTTATTACAGCATTGTAGCTTTAGAACAGGTACAAGGGGGAATTGAAAAGAACCTTCAGGAAAATGCGGAAGATGTCCAGAAACTGTTAGATGGAATGGATAATTTGGAAGAAGGTTCCAAGGAGTTAAGTGCCGGAATCACTGAATTAAAAAATGGTATTCTACAGCTTTATGGCGGAGCTGCAAAACTTGCTGATGAAGAAAACGGACTTCCAGCATTGTATCAAGGCACAACAAAGCTGAAGGAAGGTATTAATGAATTGGATGAAGGAGCAGATTCTTTAAACAAAGGATTTACTGAAAACAGTAAAAAAATCAAAGGCGGAGTACAGTCTTTGGATGGCGGTGCAGCCAAACTGGAAAAGGGCGCAACAGATTTGGAAAGTGGCGCAAAGAAAGTAAAAAAAGGAACTGCTGATTTATCTGACGGCGCTGTGAAATTAAAAGATGGTAGCAAGACATTGTATCAGGGAACTGCTTCATTGAACACCGGAGCAATTAAACTGTATGGTGGAACGAAAGAACTGTTTAACGGAACAAAAACACTGGCTGATGGCAGTGAAAAACTTAATAGTGGAACAGCTCAGTTATATGTAGGTTCCAAGAAATTGGAAAAGGGAGGCAAGGATCTCTCTGATGGAGCAGAAAAGCTGGATAACGGTGTCGTTACTTTATTAAAGGGGGCAAAGAAATTAGACAAAGGGGTTACAAAATTAAATGATGAAGGTATCAGTAAAGTAACTTCTATATTTAAGGATGATGCACCAAAGGCAATCGATACATTGAAGGATTTATTGAAGCGTGGAAGGGAATATCGAACCTTTAGTGGTATGAATGAAGAAATGAGTGGAAGTGTCAGATTTATTTACAAGACAGAGGAAATTGAAGAATAGAAAGGAAGCTATCGATATGAAACAGTTTTCAAAATGGGTTGTTAAAGCTAGATATGTCATATTGCTGGTGGGTATTCTTCTGTTAATTCCTGCAGCAATCGGATATTTGAATACAAGAGTCAACTACGACTTGCTCTATTATCTTCCGGATGGAATTGATACGATGGAGGGTCAGGATATTCTGATGGATGATTTCGGGTCCGGAGCATTTGGAATTGTATTAGTGGAAAACATGGATGACACACATGTGTCTGAATTGAAAAAGAAAATGGAAACGGTGGATCATGTAAAGGAGGTTTTATGGTACGACAGCTTTGCGGATTTGAGTATTCCAAAAAGTATGTTGCCAAAGAAGATCTATCAGGCATTTAATCATGGAGATTCCACAATTATGATGGTGATTTTTGATGATACCAGTTCTGGTGATGGAACGATGGAAGCGATTCAGAAAATACGAAAAATCACCAAGCATGAGTGTCGGCTCAGTGGAATTTCAGCAATTGTAGAAGACACCAAGGAACTATCAGAACATGAAACACCAATTTATGTGGGAATTGCCGTTTGTATTTCCGTTATCGTGTTGTCATTGTTGATGGATTCCTGGATGATTCCGATATTCTTCCTATTGAGTATTGGTATGGCCATTGTTTACAATTTGGGCAGTAATGTGGTAATGGGCCAGATTTCTTATGTAACCAAAGCACTGGCAGCAGTACTTCAGCTAGCTGTTACAATGGATTATTCCATTTTCTTATGGCACAGTTATGAAGAAAATATGGAAGTATGCAATGGAGATTATAAAAAGTCTATGGCTAAGGCCATTGAGGCTACAATATCTTCCGTTATCGGTAGTTCCGTTACAACGATTGCAGGGTTTATTGCTCTTTGCTTTATGAGTTTTACCTTGGGACTGGATTTGGGTATCGTTATGGCAAAGGGAGTAATTTTTGGGGTAATCAGTTGCGTGACAATATTGCCATCCTTTATTCTGATTTTCCATAAGGTTATTGAAAAAACGAGACATCGTCAATTGTTACCGGATTTTAAGGTGATTCCTGCTTTTATTACAAAGCATTATCGTATTTTTATAGTATTATTTTTAATCGGATTGGTTCCGGCTGTTTATGGAAATCATAACACAAAGGTTTACTATGATTTATCTTTAAGTCTTCCTGAGTATCTGGAAAGTGTTCAGGCACAGACATTTATTTCGGAAAACTATCAGTTGGGATCCGCCAATATCATTTTGATGGGAGCCGATACGCCGGCAAAAGATATTTCCAAAATGATGAAGGAAGTGGAAAAAATTCAAGGGGTACAAAGTACCATTGGTCTGGAAACTGTTCTGGATGATTCGATTCCGGTGGATTTTCTGCCGAAGGAGATTACTTCAAAACTAAAAAGTGATCGGTATGAAATGATGATTTATATGTCAGAATACAAAACCGGTTCCGATGAGGCGAACAAGCAGTGTAATCAGGTGGAAAAAATAATTAAGAAATATGATGATAAGGGAATGCTGGTAGGAGAGGCAGCTTGTACCAGGGATTTAATTAATATTACAAATAAGGATTTTAAAGTCGTTAACTTTGTTTCCATTTTTGCAATTCTTATTATTATTGCATTGGTATTCCGCTCTGCATCAATTCCGGTAATCCTGGTAACTTTGATTGAATTTGGTATTTTTGTCAATCTGGGAATCCCATATTATACCAATACGACATTACCATTTATTGCATCTATTGTAATTGGTACGATTCAGTTGGGAGCAACCGTGGATTATGCCATTCTGATGACGAATCGTTATAAATATGAAAGAAATCAAGGAAAGGAGCGCAAGGAGGCTGCAAGAGATGCTTTGGCGGTTTCTATGAAATCCGTAATTGTTAGTGCATTGACATTCTTCGGTGCAACGTTCGGCGTGGGTGTTTATTCCAGTATTGATATGATTAGTTCTCTTTGTGTTTTAATGGCAAGAGGAGCAATTGTCAGTATGATTTGTGTTATTTGTATTTTGCCGGCATTTTACATTATTTTTGACAAAGCAATTGTAAAAGGTAGTTATAAATTTATAAACAGGTAGTTTCCGAAGGGAAAATGTGTTAGAATAATCCTTAAGGTTTATCGATAAAATTTAAGGAGACAGTATGAGAACGGGTGTAAAAAGAGCATTGAGCTTTGTAATTATGATGGCAATGCTGTTGACTTTGCCGCTATCTTTCGTGTCAGCTGATGAATCCCCACGGAACTTTGAACAGCTTGCAGAGGTTCGTTTGGCAGAAGGACCATATGTTTTTAACGGCCTGGAACAGACTCCGGAAATAGAAGTGGTTCTACCGAAAACGGACACACAGGAAGAAATAGTGTTAACAGAAGGTGTTGATTATCAAAAGTCTTTTGCCAATAATATTGATGCAGGAACTGCGTCCTATTATATAGAAGGAATGGGGGCGTACTGTGGAAAAATTGAAGGAACGTTTGAAATTGCACCTTGCGATATTGGGAAGGTAATTATTGAGGATAACCTGAACGGAAAAGTACTGGAATACAATGCCAAAGATCGAACTCCGATTTTATCTTTATATATCGGAGATAAGAGATTGGAACCGATGCAGGATTATGAAGTGCAATACAAAAATAATTTAAATGCAGGAACCATGTCAGTTCTGATTACCGCAATTCAGGATAATTTCACGGGTTCTTTTGAGCGGACATTTCGAATTGAAAAAAAGGATGTGAAAAATACAACAATCAAAATTACCGTAAATCAAGATAATACGGTACAGATGGTAATCACCAATCCTGAAGCCGGAAAGTCAGTTGTTAAAAATGTTGATTATACGTATACGGTTGTAAAAGACGGAAAAGGGCATTTGATTATTACGATTAAGGGAATTGGAACAAATTACATTGGTACTATTACAAAAACTGTTGAGGCAAATCCGGAACCGACAACGAAACCGGTGGAAAAGAAAACGCCTAAAATAGTTGTTTCCAAGACAAAAATCGAAAGTGTGAAAAAATCCAAGAAAAAAATTAAAGTTGGTTGGAAAAAAGTAAAGGGTGTGGATGGCTATCAGATTCGGTATAGCAAGAATAAATCCATGAAAAAGGCCAAGAAGAAAACAATCAACAAAAATACTAAAAATTATAGCTTTACGACACTGAAAAAGAAAACAAAATATTACCTGCAGGTAAGAGCATTTAAGAAAGTTGAAAAGAAATGTCTCTATGCAGAGTGGAGTAAGCGAAAAACAATAAAAATGTCTTAGGAGGAACAAAATGGGCGAATTGATTTTTCAAGGAATGCAGGTCGAAGAAATCGATCTTACCAACAAATTACAGGGGGAACAGCAACTAAATATTGAACAACGTTCATCATTTAACGTGAAGTACACCAATGACAATAAGCATTGTGCAGCAACGCTGACAATTGATATGATGCATAAAGAAAAGCCGATGGACTTTAATTTCAAGGTTGAAGTTGTTGGTTTTATGGATATCGATGGGATGATGGATCGAAAAGAAATCCACAAAAGTGCATACAATGAGTTATATCCACATGTCAGAGCATTGGTAATGACTTTGTTGGTAAATGCAGGATTGCCACCAATCAACATTCCAAAAGTGAAAATGGATGACAGCAACATCAAAATTGGCGGAAATGGCGAAGAAAATGCGGGTGGATTATACAGTTAAATACTAAAAAGTTTAAATAAAAAGCAGGCGCTTTTGAAGAATAAAAATATTTTTATTCTCAAAACGCCTGTTTTTTTGCGTTTTTTTGCGTTGGAAACGTTTGATTTTGTATAAAAAGTATATAAAGTGGTGGAATGTATGAGCTGAAATACGGAATTACTGTGCAAAAGTCACAAAAATATCATTCTTAAAATGGGCTAGTTGCAAAAAACATTTTTTGTTTTTAAACTATGAGTGTATTAGATTTTTAGGTAACATAATAATCTAAACCCTTTCAATTTTTTTGGCATCTCACTCCCATGAGGTGCCATTCCTGTTTTATAGGAAAAATAGTAGTGAAATAGTTAAGATTGAAGAATTGCTACTAATAAATGGGTAAGATACTAGTAGCAGAAAAGCCAGGATTGAAAAATTGCTACTAATGAATGCCTAAGATACTAGTAGCAGAAAAGCCAGAATTGAAGAGTTGCTACTAATAATCAGAGCAGATACTAGTAGCAGAAAAGCTAGAATTGAAGAGTTGCTACTAATGAAAAGACTTTACGCTGAAAAGTCTTTATTTTTTTGCTTTCAGATAGTTGACGCTTTTGAGGAAAAAGTGGTATTATAGAGTGAATTGAGTACAAACAGGACTGAAAATGAAAACGATACAATTTGAGAAGAAAGATACTTGATTTTAATTACAAAAAATAAAGATAAAAGTGAACTGCGGAAGCAGTTTTTCAGGAGGTATATGATGAAGAAGTTAATTTTAGTTACATCTCCACCGGCATGTGGAAAAACATTTGTAACAAGAAAGCTGGCGAAGGCGATGCCAAACTGTGTATATTTGGATAAGGATACTTTGATTGTATTATCAAAGCAGATTTTCAAAGTAGCAAATCAGGAATACAACAGAAGTTCAGATTTCTTTGAAGCAGAAATACGTAATCCGGAATACGATTGTGTAATGGAATTGGCGATGGAAGCATTAGAATATAATGATACTGTGTTTATCAATGCACCATATACCAGAGAAGTTAGAACTCCGGGACATATGGAAAAGATGAGACAGAATTTATTAAAATCAAAAGGAGCTGAATTGGTTGTAGTATGGGTTCAGTGTGATGAAGAAGTTTGTCGTCAGAGAATGATTGCAAGAAATTCTGATCGTGATACATGGAAATTAGAGCACTGGGATGAATACATTAAGAGTCAGAACTTCACAGTTCCTGATGGAATTAAGAATTTATTCATCTTTGATAACTCTACAGATGATTCATTTAAAAAATCAATCAAAGAAGCTGTACAGTATTTCGATAACTTAAAATAAGAATTGCTAGAACTGCCTGAGGGCAGTTCTAGCAATTCTTATTTACACCGATTGATTATTAAGTATAGAAACAGTATAATAAATAAAGTTAAGATTGTATTTAGAAGGAGAATAGAAAATGAAGATTAGAACAAGATTTGCTCCAAGTCCTACAGGACGTATGCATGTTGGAAATTTAAGAACCGCATTATATGAATTTTTAATTGCAAAACATGCAGGGGGAGATTTCATTTTAAGAATAGAAGATACGGACCGCGAAAGATATGTCGAAGGTGCCGTTGATATTATTTATAAGACATTAGAAGAAACCGGTTTGGTTCATGATGAAGGACCGGATAAGGACAAAGGATTTGGACCATATATCCAGAGTGAACGTCAGGCATCCGGAATGTATCTTGAATATGCAAAGCAGTTAATCGAAAAAGGACAGGCTTATTATTGTTTTTGTGATAAGGAACGTCTGGACACTTTAAAGACTGCAGTAGGAGAAGATGGAAAAGAAATTTCAATCTATGATAAGCATTGTTTGAGTCTTTCTAAGGAAGAGATTGAGGCAAATCTTGCAGCAGGAAAACCATATGTAATTCGTGTGAATATGCCGACAGAAGGAACAACTACATTTGTTGATGAATTGTATGGAGAAATCACTGTTGAAAATAAAGAATTGGACGATATGATTTTAATTAAGTCCGATGGTTATCCAACCTACAATTTTGCCAATGTTATTGATGATCATTTGCAGGAAATCACTCATGTTGTTCGTGGAAATGAATATATTTCATCCTCGCCAAAATATCAGCGATTATACGAAGCATTTGGTTGGGAAACACCAAAATATGTTCACTTGGGATTGATTACGGATGAAAATCACAAGAAACTTTCCAAGCGTTCCGGCCATGCATCTTATGAAGATTTGATTGAACAGGGATTTTTACCGGAAGCGGTAATCAATTACATTGCATTGTTGGGATGGAGTCCGGAAGATAATCAGGAAA
This sequence comes from Eubacterium sp., assembly GCA_024697845.1. Classification (GTDB taxonomy): domain Bacteria; phylum Bacillota; class Clostridia; order Lachnospirales; family Lachnospiraceae; genus Eubacterium_G. Next base: position 7,838 of record JAILRZ010000083.1, read on the forward strand.
TCTTCTCATTGGAAGAATTGATTGAAAAGTTTGATTACCACAAGATTAACAAAAGTCCGTCTGTATTTGATATTCAGAAATTACGTTGGATGAATGGTGAATATATTAAGGCAATGGACAATGATAAATTTTATGAAAAAGCAATGCCATATATCAAGAAAGTAATTACCAAAGAACTTGATTTGGAAAAGATTCTTGACATGGTGAAAACTCGAATTGAAGTATTCCCAGAAATTGAGGAAATGGTAGATTTCTTTGAGGCATTGCCGGAATACAGTTCGGAAATGTATACCCACAAGAAAATGAAGACAAATTCGGAAAACTCGCTGGAAGTTTTAAAGGAATTATTGCCGGCTTTGGAAGCAACAGAGGATTATTCCGTTGATGGATTGCATACTTTAGTGTTTGATTATATTGCAAAGAAGGAATGCAAGAACGGACAGGCTCTCTGGCCACTGCGTACAGCAGTATCCGGAAAGCAGATGACACCGGCGGGAGCCTTTGAAATCATGGAAATTCTTGGAAAAGAAGAATCCCTCAACAGAATTAAAAAAGGAATTGAGTTATTAGAACAGGTACAGTAAATGAATAAAAAGCAGAATCGTAAAAGAATATTTGAAATTATCCAGATCGGACAGAGAAGTGATATGATCAGTCGATTGTTTGACTATTTTATTGTTGGTGTAATTCTGGTAAATATTGCAGTACTGTTTTTGGAAACTTTCGACGAACTGAGTGCATATCGTCCGGTTTTTCGGGTGCTGGGATGGATTACAGTCGGGATCTTTGTTGTCGAATATGCTTTGCGCATTTATACGGCTGATTTCCTGTATCCGGAGGTTCCCAAAGGAAAAGCGGTTTGGAAGTTTTTGATTTCTTTTGATGGAATGATTATGCTTCTTACAATTTTGCCATTTTTCTATCTCAGTGGATTTGGGGTTTTACGAATGCTACGTGTTGTGCGAATCTTTCACCTGTTTCGAATTAATAACAGTTACGATTCTTTTCATGTCATAACCTCAGTATTGGTGGAAAAAAAGAATCAGATTTTTTCTTCCGTTTTTATTATTATTGTGTTGATGTTGTCTTCATCTCTTTGTATGTACAGTGTAGAGCATACCAGACAGCCGGAGGCTTTTAGTAATGCACTGTCAGGAGTCTGGTGGAGTATGTCAACAATCTTTACCGTCGGTTACGGGGATATTTATCCGGTTACAATGCTGGGGAGGGTGATGGCTATGATTATTACCTTCTTGGGAGTCGGTGCTGTAGCAATTCCGACCGGTATTATTTCTGCGGGATTTGTAGAACATTATACAAGAATGCAGACTGACGGAACTATGGAGTTGGGGAAGAAGCAGAAACTCAGTATCAGTGTAGATAAGGACAGTCCGTTTTTAAATGCAACGGTAAAAGAAGTGGAAGAACGATTCCATATTGTTGTAGTGGTAATTATTCGTGCGGAAAATATTTTACTTCCTTCGAATTCTCAGAAAATTGAAGAAGAAGATATTGTGGTCTATACACCGGAATAAACTCAAGATAGGTATTGAAAAGAAAAACATTTCCGACTATAATGGAGTTGGAGAAAATCGCAACCGGAAAGGTTGGAAATGAAATATCATGATAATCAACGCAGGGCTATTGAACATTTCAATGGTCCTGCTCTTGTTTTATCCGGACCCGGTTCCGGAAAAACAGCAGTTATTGTGGAACGAATTAGAACGTTGATTGAAAAGAGAAATGTGAATCCGGAGCAGATTCTTGTGGTGACGTTTACAAAGGCTGCAGCAAAGGAAATGGAAATGAGGTTTCAAAATGGAATGAATGGCGGAAGGGGGAAAATGGTGACCTTCGGAACTTTTCACAGTGTGTTTTGGGGGATTTTAAAAGAAACCTCCGGCTTTCGTGGAAAGGAAATTATTACAGAGAAGGAAAAATCCTACCTGCTTAAGCAATGCTTTCTTTCCAATGAAATGCAAACCTCGGTGGATGAAGAATTCATCACGAATCTTTTGGGAGAAATTGCGAGAGTGAAAGGGAATTTGGAAGGCATCGAAAATGCCGGAAAATCGGAAGAATTCAAAAGGATATTCAAACAATATCAGAGAGCATTGCAATTGGAAAACAGAATGGATTTTGAAGATATTTTACAGGAGACGTACCATCTGTTGTATTCGAAAAAGAAGTACGAAGAACGTGGCAACAACGTTTTTCATATATTCTGGTGGACGAATTTCAAGACATCAATGAAATTCAATATCGAACTGTTCAGTTACTGGCTCAACCGGAAAATAATCTTTTTGTTGTGGGAGACGAGGATCAGGCTATTTATGGTTTTCGAGGAGCCAGACCGGAAATGATTTTCAGGTTTCAACAAGACTATGAAAATCATCAGCTAATTCAGTTGAATGTGAATTACCGTTGCACAGAAACTATTGTGGAGGCTGCAGGGAAACTGATTTCTCATAATACATTGCGAACCGACAAGGAATTACAGGCTGACAAAAAAGGAGGGAAAAACCTCAGTATCCGACAATTTAAAAATCAGGGAGAAGAACTAATTTCCCTGACAGCAGAAATTCGAAGAAAATTGAAACAGGGATATGAAAAAGATGAGATTGCAATATTGGTGAGAAACAACAGTCAGATATCGGTAATTATGAAAGCACTTCAAAATAATGGTATTGGAGGTTATGCAAAAAAGCAATCAAAAGGGCTGCACAAGGGAATGGTGTTTCAGGACATCTCGGCCTATCTTATGGCAGCAGAAGATTATCCGGAAAAAGAATTGATGGAGAACAGGGGCTTGTTGAAAATCATGAATAAACCCCGTCGATTCCTGCCAAGAGAAATGGTTTTACAGAAAGGGATGACATGGGAGCGATTGAAAGAACAGCTAAGGAATTGTCCGGAAATAATGGAGCAGATTGAAAACCTGGAATTCGGCTTGGGAATGATTAAAAAATTACCGGCTTATGCAGCAATCAACTTTATCCGAAAAGGAATGAAGTATGATGAGTATTTGCTGGAATATGCGAAAGAACATCAGTGCAACAAAAAGGAATTGTTTCGCCAACTGGAAGAAATCCAGAACAATGCCTATTCTGTTAAAACTGTTTGGGAATGGTTGGAACGAAGAAAAGAGGAAGGGGATGAACCGGGAGAGAACAAGGGAATTCAGTTGATGACAATGCATGGAGCAAAAGGCTTGGAATTTCCGGTGGTTTTTCTACCGGACTGTAATCAGGGAATTATTCCCACTAAAACAAGTCTGTTGGAAGGGAGAATTGAGGAAGAACGAAGGGTTTTTTATGTTGCAATGACGAGGGCAGAAAAGGAGTTGTATATCTGGGGAGTGAAAGAACAATTGGGAACCCCGGTGGAAATGTCGATTTTTGTGGATGAAATTCTCTGCAAATAGCTTTGATTTTATAATATCGAAGAAATAGACGACTATGGGAAAAGATTGCTTTTTACGGCCATTTTTGATAAAGTAAGAGTAATAAAAGAAAAGGTGGTAAACGAATATGGAACAAGAATATTTTGAAGAAGATGAAGAAATGTATGTGACAATTACATTAGAAGATGATTCCGAAGTGGAATGCAGAATCTTAACAATTTTTGAAACTGAGGGTCAGGACTATATTGCAATGATCACAGTAGAAAATGAAGATGATGATTCATGGGATGGTGATATTCTCATTTATCGTTACTTTGAAGACGAAGATGGAGAACCGGGTCTTGATAATATTGAAACAGAAGAAGAGTTTGAAATGGTTTCTGAAATCTTTGATCAGATTATGGAAGATGAAGAAGACGACGAGGAATAATTGTTTGACAGCATAAGATAAGGGGTGATGATATGGCAGCTACATACGATCCGGAGACAAGAAGACGTTTGGAAGACCGAAAAAGAAAAATTGAACAGAGACGGGCAGAGCAGATTAAGCGTCGTAATAATTATTTATTAGCAGCGTGTGGGATTATTGTTGTTTTGATTTTTGTAATTGGAATTGTTAATTCCTGTTCATCCAAAGAGAAAACAACAAATGTAGATAACCCAACAACAAAGGAAGTTACTACTGTAGAAATGACTACTGCTGTTGAAGAAACAACGGTGGCAAAGGTTTATAAAAAGACAACAGACAGTGTAAATTTCAGAAAGAAAAAGAAAATTGCTGATAAGTACATTATTGAAACCCTACCAAAGAATACAAAAGTTGAAGTGGTAGACGAAAGCGATGATGAGTGGTGTCAGATTATCTATGACGGAAAAACCGGCTATGTTAGCAAAGAATATCTAAAATAAAGATGAATGGAGAAATGAGTCAAGTGTACTTTGTTACACTTGACTTTTCTATGGAAAAAGAAATGAATTATCAGGAAGCAAGAGCGTGTTTGGAAGAAATCAGTTCATTGGGAAGTGTTCTTGGACTAGATACGATGAAAGAGTTATTAAAGCGATTGGAAAATCCACAGCAGGATTTGAAAGTCGTCCATATTGCAGGAACAAACGGCAAGGGTTCTATCATGACGTTTTTACAGTCGATTTTAATTGAAGCAGGATACCGAATTGGAAGGTACAGCTCTCCGGCAGTTTTCGAATTTCGGGAGATGTTTCAGATTGGAATCGATTATATTTCGGAAGAAGATTTTGCCAGACTGTTTTTCAAGGTTCAAACGGTCGCGCAGAAAATGGTTGAAGATGGGCTGGCACACCCAACGGAATTTGAAATGGAAACTGCCATAGCATTTTTGCTATTTCAGGAAAAAAACTGTGACATCGTGTTGATTGAATGTGGTATGGGTGGCGAAACAGACGCTACCAATGTTTTTTCAAAAAACTTATGTAGTATTATAGCGACAATTAGTTTGGACCATATGAAATTTCTTGGAAATACTCTGCAGGAAATTGCCAAAGTGAAGTCAGGGATTATCAAGAATGGATGTCCTGTTGTTTCGTCTATCCAGTCAGGTGCGGTGGAAACAGTGCTGCGCCTGGAGGCGGACAATAAAAATGCTGAATATATTCAGGCAAAGACTGCCATAATGACTGAAGAAGGAAAGTTTAAGTATTTGTCAAATTCTGGAGAAACGTATTCCTTTGCAATGCAGATGAAGGGCAGTTATCAACTGAAAAATGTGGCTACGGCAATTGAAGCGGCGGAACAATTGGAGAAAAAGGGATTTTCTGTAGGGAAATTCATTGAATCCGGAATCGAAAAGGCCATATGGCCGGGACGAATGGAAGTGATTTCCAAGGAGCCGCTCATCATAATTGACGGTGCGCATAACCCGGGAGCTGTGGAAGAATTGGTGCAAACAATCCAAAGGGATTTTACAAATCGGACCATTGCCTTTATAATGGGTGTGTTGGCCGATAAAGACTATGAAGAAGAAGCAAAAATGATTGCCGGATTCGGGAAAGTCATTTATACTGTAACGCCTGACAATAAAAGGGCGTTGCCGGCAGAAAGGTTAGCAGAAACCCTTCGAAAATATCAGGGAGCAGTTCAGGCAAAAGAATCGGTAGCGGTTGCGTTAGAACAAGCAATTCTTGATGTGGAAGAAGGCAAAGCAGATATGATTTTAGCTTTTGGTTCATTATCATATCTAAAAGAAGTGAAGAACTATGTTCTTCGAAGAAAATAAGTGTTAGGGAAAAGAATGATGGAATTAATCATTGAAGAATTCGGAGAGATGAATCTTTACATTCAGTACTCTGAAAAGGCAGAGGGACTTTCTTACGAAGGGGTTCTTAGAAACTTGAATATGTACCTTTTTACACATGAGTTTAATGGTCCGGAAAAAAAGGCAATCGGAGTTGCGAATCGTTTATTACAACAATTTCCGGAAATTATTCAGGTGGAAGTATGTTGTAATCGACAGATGGAAGATGCAATCATCAAGTGTCGTGTGAAAAAAAAGTGGGAAAAAATATATCTCTCCATGACTTCATTTCTGGAAGGCGGAGAAGAGCGATTAAATCGTGTCATTGATACTTTTTACGAGTGTGAGAACTGTAGAGTGACAGCAGTGTCCAATTTTGTGACTGCAGAGATTGTTGGTGAAGCACAAAACAGAATTTGTGGTTGCGTCGAAATTGAAACGCTACAAGCCCTTGAGGAAATTCGTGAGCTGATTTCCGATGTTGAGCGTGAAGAAGCAGTTGAGATGGAAATCCTGTTGTATGAAGATAAAATCATTGATGGTGGTTCCATTAGAATTCCACCGTTCAAATTGCATCAGCAACGAGAGGTTCTGGAGGGATTGAATCAAATTGCTCCTTATGCAATTCATCCGGTTTACGGAAAAACTATTACGGAATTACTGCAACAGGATAATAAAGGCTCCGGATGCAGTGGATGTAGCGGATGTGCAATGAAGCAGAAATAATAAGGAAAAGGATTGAAAAATGAGAGATTTAGTAGAAAGTAGAAAAGAAATAGACCAGATTGATGCAGAGATTGTTAAGTTATTTCAGCGCCGAATGGATGTGTGCAAGGATGTGGCGACTTACAAACTGGAAAATAAAAAACCGGTTCTGGATCGCCAGCGTGAAATGGATAAGATTGCAAAATTAAAGACACTTGCAAAGGATGGCTTTTATGCCCATGGCGTAGAAGAACTATATGAGCAGATTATGGCTATGAGCCGAAAAATGCAATATAAACTGCTGAATGAAGAAGGCGTCAATAACGACATTGGATTTGATGTACTAAAGGATGTTCCAAAAAAAGATGTTACAGTCGTTTATCAGGGAATTCCGGGAGCTTATAGTCAGCAGGCAGCTCATGAATATTTCGGGGAAGAAGTTAACTTCTGCAACGTGACTACCTTCCGTGAAGCAATGAAATATGTGAGAGACGGAAAAGCAGATTATGCAGTTCTGCCGTTTGAAAATTCTTCTGCAGGAATTGTAACGGATGTTTATGACTTGCTGGTAGAATTCCACAATTATATAGTTGATACCTTTGATGTAAAAATTGAACATTGTTTATGTGGTCTTCCTGGAAGTACCATTGAGGATATTCGGGATGTTTATTCTCATCCGCAGGCATTTATGCAGAGTAATTCCTTTATTGAGGAACATGGATGGGGAAAGGTAAACCTTGCCAATACGGCAATCAGTGCCAGATATATTTCGGAACAGACGGATAAGAGTCGTGGCTGTATTGCCAGTGAAAATGCGGCTAAGATTTATGGATTGGAAATTCTTCATAAAGGAATTAATTTCAATGCAACAAATACGACGAAGTTTATTATTATCAGTAAAGAAAAAATTGCAAGAAGGGATGCAAATCTGATTTGTATTAGTTTTGAAATGCCACATAAAAGTGGTTCTTTGTATCAAATGCTGTCTCATATTATTTACAATGATTTGAACATGACTAGCATTCAGTCCCGTCCAATTCCGGAGCGAAAATGGGAATACCGATTCTATGTGGAATTTGAAGGGAAGTCCAATCAACCGGGGGTTGTAAATGCCCTGTCCGGAATTAACGCAGAAGCAATCAATATGAAAATTTTAGGAAATTATTAATTATCATCAAAAGAAAACAGGTTGTTCCGATTGGAGCAACCTGTTTCTCTTATATCGGAAATTCAATTCCTGCTTTAATTTCCAAAAATTTCAAAATGTCTGTGTATACAATATCGTTTTCTAATTCATTAAATAATTCATGGCGCATATCAGGATACAGTTTGGAATAGGTATTCTGAAAACCGCAGTGTTTAAAATGGGTAACAGCTTTTTTGAAAGCACGCTCACTACCTTTGCAAGGATCATTGGCACCGGACATAAACATTACCGGAAGCTTGGGATTCTTGCTAACCCAACCTTTCTTTGAATAAACCTGCTGAATCAGTTCCATCAAAACATAGTATCCATTTAAAGAAAAAGTAAATCCACATAGAGGATCCGCATTATAAGCGTCGACAATATTTCGATTTCTGGTAAGCCAGGTGTTGGTGATTCCTTCTTTGTCAAAGGCCTTGTCAAAAGGACCGGTGACCAGTTTCGCCATAGTCTCACTATGGTAACGCCATCCTTTGAATAACACCATGCATCGAATCATAAATTTGGCGATTCCTGCAAAGGAGTTGTTTGAAGGAGAACCACTGATAATTAATGCATCAATTTCCTTGGAATATTTCTTGACGTAAGTTCTTACAATTAAAGAACCCATACTGTGTCCTAAAAGAATCAGTGGCAGGTTTGGGTATTCTCTTTTTAAAAACATTGTGTAATCATGAACATCTTCCACCAGATCTTTGTATGTAACGTTATCGCCAAAGTGTCCTAAATCCGCCTGAGACATAATGTTCTCACCATGTCCGCGTAAATCAGTAATGGCACAAATAAAACCTTTTTCGTTAAAACGTTTCATGGTTTCAAAGTAGCGATTACGATATTCGCACATCCCGTGAACAAATTGAATAATTCCCAGAGGTTTTACCCCTTCCGGTGGGAATGTTACAGTATTTGGTCTCATATGAAAGCCTCCCGTTTTTTTCTAACAATAGTTTAGCACAAAAAGGCGATGAAAAGAAACGTTCTTTCATCGCCAAAAGATTCATTTTGTTTAATTATCATCATCCATTCCATCAGTTGTATAGACAGTTCTCTTACGAGCCATTTCATCGTTTTCAAGGTATTCGTCGTAAGTAGTAACCTTATCAATTAACTTGCCGTTTACGATTTCCATAATTCGATTGGCTGTTGTCTGGACAACCTGATGATCTCGAGAAGAAAAGAGGAGTACTCCAGGGAACTTGATGAGCCCGTTGTTAAGAGCGGTAATACTTTCCATATCCAAGTGGTCTGTAGGTTCATCTACCACCAAGACATTGGCTCCGGAAATCATCAGTTTCGATAACATGACACGAACTTTTTCTCCACCGGAAAGAACGCGAACTTTTTTCATTCCATCATCACCGGCAAATAACATTCTTCCAAGGAAACCTCGAACATAAGTTGCATCTTTGATTTCGGAGTACTGTGTCAGCCAGTCAACAATGACATCGTCGCTGTCGAAATCCTTTGTATTATCCTTAGGGAAATAACTCTGAGAAGTTGTAATTCCCCATTTGTAAGAACCTTCGTCCGGTTCCATTTCGCCCATTAAGATTTTGAATAATGTAGTCTTTGCAAGTCCGTTGGAACCAACAAAAGCGATTTTGTCTTCACGTCCAACAATGAAAGAAATGTCGTCTAATACCTTTACACCGTCAATGGTCTTAGAAAGGTGTTCTACGGTTAATACTTCATTTCCGATTTCTCTTTCCGGACGGAAATCAATGTATGGATATTTACGACTGGATGGCTTGATTTCGTCTAATTCGATTTTTTCCAAAGCACGTTTTCTGGAGGTTGCCTGCTTAGACTTGGAAGCGTTGGCACTGAATCGCTGAATGAAGTCCTGCAATTCTTTGATTTTTTCTTCCTTCTTTCGATTGGCTTCCTTCATCTGTTTCACGATTAACTGGCTGGACTCATACCAAAAGTCGTAATTTCCGGCGTAGAGCTGAATCTTTGCGTAATCGATATCCGCAATCTGTGTACAAACCTTATTTAAGAAGTATCTGTCATGGGATACAACAATTACGGTATTTTCAAAATTGATTAAGAATTCTTCCAACCATGCAATGGCATCTAAATCTAAATGGTTGGTAGGTTCGTCGAGAAGAAGAATGTCAGGGTTTCCGAATAATGCCTGAGCCAATAAGACCTTGACCTTCATGCTTCCGCTTAAATCCTTCATTAAATTATAATGGAATTCTGTATCCACACCAAGACCGTTCAAAAGCATAGCTGCATCGGATTCAGCTTCCCATCCGTTCATTTCTGCAAATTCGCCTTCTAATTCAGAAGCGCGGATTCCATCTTCATCACTGAAGTCTTCCTTCATATAGATGGCTTCTTTTTCTTTCATGATTTCATAAAGCTTCTGATTTCCCATAATAACGGTATCCAAAACAGTATATTCGTCATACTGGAAATGATCCTGCTTTAAGAAAGAAAGACGTTCACCCGGTGTGATAATAACCTCACCACTGGTTGGTTCGATTTCTCCTGTTAATATCTTTAAAAATGTAGATTTTCCTGCACCATTGGCACCGATTAATCCGTAGCAGTGGCCCGGTACAAATTTTATATTGACTTCTTCAAATAAAGCCTTTTTTCCAAAACGTAACGATACATTACTTGTACTTATCATTTTTTTACCTCACTTAATCTTATTCGGTCGGGGGAAAACAGCTCCTGCCCGATAACCGTAATTTTTAGTATAACAGTTTTACCGGATTTAAGCAAATTTTGATACAATATAATATGTTCGTACAAAAGTAAAACAAATGAGAAGAATTGACGTGGATTACAGAATACGGTATAATGCAATCATTCTAAAGAAAAAAGGAGGAGTATGAGATGATTACTCAAAGAAATGTAGCTGTGTGCATCATTCTTTCAATTGTTACTTGTGGACTTTATGGATTGTATTGGTTAATCTGTTTGAATAACGATACAAATACCCTTGCAGGAAATTCAAACGGTACATCCGGAGGGGTTGTAGTATTGTTATCAATCATTACCTGTGGAATTTACCTTTTATATTGGCTTTACAAGCAGGGAGAAACAATTGATCAACTTAAGACAGCCAAAGGAAGACCATCTAGTAACTCAGGAATTCTTTATTTGATTCTTGCAGTTGTTGGTTTATCAATTGTTTCATATGCATTAATGCAGAGTGAATTAAATCAGCTTGCAGCTTAATAAAGATTAACAGTTGAAGAATAAAGTTCAAGGAATACTCGAAAGGGTATTCCTTTAATTTTGCCTATGTGCTATAATTTCAATATCTATGCGATGATGAGAAAGTGCGGATAATTCACAGGGAAAGATGATTTATTGGCTGGAAGGAGAAGACAACATGGGAATAGATAATATCAAGGTGGAGAGAGGAAATCCTTTGGTGCTTGGAGCATCAGTATTGGGGCAAAGTGTGAATTTTGCCATTACTGCAAAAGTAGGAAGCAACTGCGAGGTTGTCCTTTATGAAAAAGGAAAGAAAGAAGAAGCTCTCCGCATTCCGTTTGAAACAGCGCAGGTAATCGGGAATGTATTTGCTATGAGCGTTACGGGATTGGATTATCAGAAATATGATTATAATTTTTCGGTTAATGGAAAGATTATCACAGATAGTTATGCGAAAGCTGTTACCGGAAAAGAAAATTGGGGAGAAACACCGGAAGATATTCGCGGTGTGATTATTGACCATGATTTTGACTGGCAAGGGGATGGACCGTTAGGTTATCCTTTTGATGAAACCATTATGTACCGTCTTCATGTAAGAGGCTTTACGAAGCATTCCAGCTCCAAATCAAAACATAAAGGAACCTATTTGGGAATTGTGGATAAAATTCCTTATTTAAAATCATTGGGAATTACCATGGTGGAACTGATGCCGGCGTATGAATTTAATGAAATTAAACCATATCAGGAACCGGCCACATCTATGAAAGGACAGTTCAGCATTGAGCGACCGGTGCTGAATTACTGGGGGTATACAGATGGATTTGCTTTTTCTCCGAAAGCGTCTTTTGCTTTTGCAACGGAGCAGGGAGGACAAGTCAATGAATTCAAATATATGGTTCGTGAACTTCATAAGAACGGAATTGAAGTATCCATGGAATTTTTCTTCCCGGCAGGAACGAACCCAACCTATATTTTAGATGCACTGCATTACTGGGTTATGGAATACCATATTGATGGAATTCATGTGAACTGTGAAGAAGCAGTAATGAAGATGATTCAGACAGACAATCTTCTTTGTACAACAAAGATTTTTACATACAGTTTTGCTAATGGAACAGATTTTTACAGTGGCTACGAAGGAAATAGAAATCTGGCCAACTTTAATGATGACTTTATGGTGGCTGCCAGAAAGTTCATTAAAGGAGATGAGGATATGCTAAGTAGCATTTCTTACAAAATTAAAGCGAATCCTCCTGGAGCTACCGTAGTTAATTATGTTGCTAATCATAACACCTTTACATTGTACGACATGGTTTCTTATGATCGAAAGTACAATGAGGCAAATGGTGAAAATAACAACGACGGTGCAGTTTATAATTACAGTTGGAACTGTGGTGTGGAAGGGGATACCAGAAAGCGCACCATCATGGAACTGCGAAAGAAGCAGATTAAGAATGCTTTAAGTATGGTTCTATTAAGCCAGGGAGTTCCAATGATTTATGCCGGAGATGAAATGTGTAATTCCCAAAAGGGAAACAATAATCCGTATTGTCTGGACAATGAAATATCTTGGACAAATTGGAATACCTCAGCTATTGCGAAGGAAACTTTAGAATATACAAAAAAACTGATTCAGTTCAGAAAGAGTCATAAGGTATTGCATCTGGATAAAGAACCAAAGCAGATGGATTACAAGTCTTATGGACTTCCGGATTTATCATTCCACGGAACGAAAGCCTGGTATGCGGATTTCAGTAATTTCAATCGACACTTTTCAGCAATGTATTGCGGAAAGTATGCAGAAATTGAAGGTCAGGAACAGGATATCATTGTTGCATATAATATGTTCTGGAAACCGGTGAAAATCGGAATTCCGGCTCCGAGAAATCATAAGAAATGGAAGATTGCTTTTGCAACGGAGAATCCAAAGAATATCATTGAAAAAGAAGTTGATAAACTTTTTACTGTGGGTGCCAGATGCATTATGGTGCTGATTGCAGAATAAAATAGGAAGAATAAAAGAGCTGTTGTGTCGATGGACATAATTGCTCTTTTTTCGAAAACGGATAAAAAGACTTTGAATATATTTGGAAATTGATTTAGAGGTATCGTGACAAATAAAAGCGAATGAAGGAGAGAATGATGGATTACGTAATTAAGAACAGTAAATTAACAGCAGTGATTGATTCCTTTGGGGCCCAATTAAAATCAATCAGGGATGAGCATGGAAAGGAATATATGTGGAGTGCAGATTCCAAATATTGGGGAAAAACTTCACCGGTTTTGTTTCCTTTTATCGGCGTACTGAATAATAATGAATTTTGGTATCAGGGGAAATCTTTTGCTATGACACGGCACGGATTTGCCAGAGATATGGAATTTTCTCTGAAAAGTCAGGGAGAAGATTTTGTGATTCTATCACTGAAGGCTTCCGCAGACACGCTGGAAATATACCCCTTTGATTTTGAATTTGATTTGGAACACCGTCTGGAAGGAAACAGCCTGAAGGTTACATGGAATGTCAAAAATAATGGGGACAATGTGATGTATTTTTCCGTAGGAGGTCATCCTGCTTTTGCATGTCCGCCGGGAGAACAGGGTAAAAGAACGGAGTGCCATGTGAAATTTGAGGAAAAAGACAGCATTGAGATTTCTCATATCGATATTGAGAAAGGACTGGTAACCGGTGAAAAAAGTACTTTAAGCTTAGAAAAAGGAATTCTACCAATTGCAGAGGACTTATTTGATCATGACGCTTTGGTTTTGGAAAATCACCAGTGCCATACAGTAGAGTTGTGTGATAAAAATCAAGACCCGTACATTAGGGTGGAATTTGATGCCCCCTTAGTTGGTGTATGGTCTGTGCCGGACAGCAATGCTTCTTATGTTTGCATTGAACCGTGGTATGGTCGATGTGATCGTGTAGACTTTACAGGAGAAATTAAAGACAGAGATTGGACTAATGCGTTAGATGCCGGAGAAACATTCAGGGAAGAATATCGGATTTCAGTTTTATAAAACCGGGAAATGTTTTGCTGCAGGTTGTCCTAAAATGGCAACCTGCTTTTTACTTTCCGTTTATTTTTTGATACAATAGGAAAAGTTGCATGATTGAAGAAAAGGAGAGGACAGAATGATAAACAAAATAACCGATACTGGAAAAGTGATGAAGATTGCGCTCATTGTGTTGGTTTTTACAGCAGTTATGTTTGGGATCAATGGACTGGTGAAACGTTTGGAAAAAAGTGATAGCAGGAATCCAAAGGAATTTAATCAATTGATTGCAGATTCGAATGATGATGAGAATGTATGCGTGAAGGTGACGATTACAGCAGAACCTTTTCAGATTGCCAGTGCTTCTGATGATATGACAGAAGACAAATATTATATTTTGGCTGACCGGGACAAATATATGTATTTGGCAAAGCTCAGTGATAAAACATACGAAATGATTAAGAGAGAAGCAAAAAAACAAGGGGATGAGTTCTCTTATCAGCTGATTGGGTACACCTATTCAATTCCCAGGGAATTAAAGGATATTGTAATTGAACAATTTGCAAAAGCGGGGACGCATACAATTGCACGAGAGAACTTTGGCGATTATTTTGGTTACACCTATTTGGATGACAGTAAGACAAAATTTTCTACGTTCAGAAATATCCTGTTTTGGTGTCAGTGGGGAGGAATCGTAGTAGCAATCATTTTCTTCGGTGTGGGTATTTTTTCCGTAATTCAGAAAAAGCAGGCATTAAAAAATGTGGACATTGCCGAACTTGAAGCAGAATTGGAAAAAAGTGATATTGAAAACTTCCGGAGAGAAAAAATCTTCCTGACGGAGCATTATTTTATTTCAACAGCCAATGGGCTTCATGTAATGAAAATCAAGGATATTGCATGGACTTACATGAGTTATGACAAAATTAACTATAATGATATGTGTCATTTAACGATTCATATAAGAGATGGAAAAGTACATCAAACCCATAAGATTAAAAAGGTTATGGAACCGGAACTTCAAAGTATTATCATCTATCTGAAGGAGAAAAATCCACAGTTGATGTTAGGATATAATTATGAAAATCTGGAACAGTACAATAAAATAAAAATGAATTATCAGTAGAAAGGGACAATTGAAATGGGAAGCAAAAAAGTAATTAAACGTTTAAGGGTTAAAGGGACTTTATTTATTTTAACTGCATTATTGTTGATTCTTACAGGGGGATTTCTTCTGAGCTTACACCCGGAGGAGGATTTAATGACTGCTTTTATTTTGGCAATTGCAATGATTGTTGGTGGAGCAGTATTGTTGTTTTTCGGTGTGGACAATTGGAAGGGAAAAAATTCCCGTTATGTGAAGAAGAATCCGGGAATGTTGGAAATGGCAGATGATTTATTGGAAACTACTGTTTATCAGGACAAATTTGTGATTATTTCCAAGAAAGCCATTGCTGCAAAAAAAGATTTGGCAACCGTTGCTGCGCTTGACGATGTGCTGGCTGTTTATGAATATGTACATCGAACCAACGGCATGGCAGACAATCGCGCAATTAAACTGGAATTGATTAACGGCAGAACAGTTTCCATTGGAATCTATGGAAGAAAGAAAGCAACCAAGGACAATTTGATGCTGACGATTAGTCATTATTGTCCAAATGCTGCATTGGGATATTCCGGAGAAATTATGGATTATGTACGAACAAAAAGAAAGGAATATAGAACTGCAAATAGTCAGTAATAGAGGGATACAATGGAAGGATTAAATAAAATTGCAATTCTGACCAGTGGTGGGGATGCACCGGGAATGAATTCCGCAATTCGTGCAGTAGTATATAGTGCTACAGGCGCAGGAATTGAAGTGGTTGGAATATTAAGAGGTTATGAAGGATTAATTGATTGGGAGACAATCCCGCTAACCAGGGAAACAGTTCGAAATATTAATAATCGTGGAGGCACAATCCTCTACTCCAGTCGAAGTGAACGATTTTTAGAGAAGAAATATCAGCAGCAGGCGGTGAATCATCTCAAAAGAAATCAGATAGATGCATTGGTTGTTATTGGAGGGGACGGAAGTCTCCGGGGAGCAATCGACTTGAAAAAAGAAGGGGTCAATGTTATGTGCATCCCGGGAACGATTGACAGGGATGTCTGTTGTACCGAATATACGATTGGTTTTGATACTGCAGCTAACAGTGCTACAGAGGCAATTGATAAAATCAGGGATTCTTCCGTTTCTCATGGACGATGTAGTGTTGTTGAAGTTATGGGAAGAAAGCGAGGCTATATTGCGCTGTGGGCAGGTATGGCAGCTTCCGCGGATGCAATTTTATTGCCGGAAAAATGGGATGGCAATTATGAACCGTTACTTCAGTCATTGCAACAGCATTACGACGAAGGAAGAAAGGATTATCTGGTGGTCGTTGCAGAGGGAATCACCAATGCTCCGGAACTTGCTGAATTGATTCGGGAACGTACCGGAATTGAATCTCGGGTTTCTGTTTTAGGATATATTCAGCGCGGAGGAAATCCTACGGCAAAGGACCGTATGTACGGTTCTTTAATGGGAGCATATTCTGTGGAACTGTTAACCAAAGGAAAAGTCGGACGGATTGTTGCTATAAAGCAAGATCTTTTGGTGGATTACAAATTAGATGAAGCGTTATCAATCCAAAACAATCAATTGGATTCTTTCCAATATGATTTGAGCTTGCGATTGTCTGAATAAAAGTGAGGAAGTAGCAGATGAAGGGAAATATTTTTTATTTTTCTTGGGAACCGACGGTGATGGAGTGGATTCAACAGCATTTGGGAACGATTGGTGTGGAAATTGCCGGAGTTCTTTCCTGGTTTGGCGAAGAAACGATGCTGGTGGCGATTTTAGGATATCTGTATTGGTGTAGGAATAAGTCATTGGCTAAACAGCTGGGAACAAATCTGGTTGTTGCTCTGGTTGCAGCACCAATGCTGAAAAACATTGTTTTTCGCATTAGACCTTATTTTAATCACAATGGAATTCGTTGTTTAAAACCAATTGATTCAACGGCAGATATTTATAATATCCGGGCACAGGGCTATTCCTTTCCAAGTGGACATTCTACCAATGCTGCAACAGCTTTTGGAAGTCTGGCTTGGTACATCAGAAAAAGATGGGTGATATGTATGGGAATTTTAATTCCCCTTCTTGTAGGAATCAGTCGAGTGTTATTAGGAGTGCATTACCCGACAGACGTTCTGGCTGGATGGGGGATTGGATATTGCTGTGCAATTCTTTTTTCAGAAGTTCAGAAAAAAGTACGGAATAATAATTTATTGCATTTGGTGATTTTGATTTGTGCAATTCCAGGATGCTTTTATTGTAGGACCAGTGACTATTTTACCGCGCTGGGAACAATGTTGGGATTCTTTGTCGCAGTGCCATTCGAAGAACGGTTTGTTCGCTTTAAAGAAACCGGTAGTGTTTTGATTTCTGCACTTCGGATTGCCGGAGGAATTGCAGTTTTCGGGGTACTAAACAAATTGTTAAAAATGCCTTTCCGAAAAGCGTTTCTGGAATCGGACGTATGGTCTGCATACTTGGTTCGAACAATTCGGTATGGAATAATAATCTTTTGTATGTTGGCGGTTTATCCGTTAGTTTTTGATAAAATAAGATTTAGAAAAGGAGAATAATCATGGTAAAACACGTAATTTTATGGCAGTTAAAGGATGAATTACAGGGAGAAGAAAAAGAAGCGGTAAAGAAAGGAATCAAGGAAGGGTTGGAAAGCCTTCAGGGAAAAATTCCCGGATTAATTGAAATTAAAGTCAACAAAGATGGGTTGGATTCTTCCAACGCAGATTTAATGTTAGATTCCACGTTTGAAGATGAAGCTTCCTTAAAGGGATATGCAATACATCCGGAACATGTGGCAGTGGCTGACGGAAAAGTTCGTCCTTACACAAAAAACAGAGTGTGCCTGGATTACGAAGTATAACAGGACGAAATTAATAAAAGTGTTTTTATAAAAAAGAGACTGAGAAAAGAGATTTTACAATTAGTTGTAAAGTCTCTTTTTTGAGGTTTGTCGGAAAAATGCGATTGTTGCTAAAAAAAGGGCATCATTTTTTATTCGTTCTTTCAAAATTTAGAATGTGTGCGGTAACAAAAACTATTTCAAAAAAATAGTGAACCATACTAAAAAAATTAATACTTTTTTGGAATTGTATATATTTATATACTGTCATTGCACGTTAAAACGAGCGGAGAAAAATAATCAGAGGAGAAAAAAAGGAGAAAGAAATGAGAAAGTTTACGAAGAAAATTGTATCAGTCGTAACAAGTTGTGCTATGGTGGTAGCTCTCGGAGCAGCAGTGCCACAGTTTAGCATCAAAAATGTTCATGCAGCAAATGCATCATCCACATTAATCTGGAGTGACGAATTCAATGGAAGTTCATTGGATACCTCCAAGTGGAATTATGAAACAGGTACCGGTTCAAGCGGTTGGGGAAATAATGAAAGACAGTACTACACAAACAGAACGGACAATGTGTACGTATCTGGCGGATCTTTACATATTAAAGCAAAAAGAGAAAACTACGGTGGAATGAATTATACTTCCGGAAGAATTAAAACAGCCGGAAAATTCTCATTCAAATATGGATACGTTGAAGCAAGATTAGCACTTCCTGCAAGCTCAGGAATCTGGCCGGCATTCTGGATGTTAGGTGAAAACATCGGAAGTGTTGGCTGGCCTGCATGTGGAGAAATCGACATCATGGAAGCAATCAATGCAGAATATAAAACTTATGCAACATGTCATTGGAACGCAAACGGACATGCAGAATATGGTCGTTCTACAGGAAACTTTGATATTACTCAGTTCCATACATACGCATTATCATGGGATAAGGATTATATCAGAATGTATGTTGATGGTGGAGAAGTTTATGTAATGCAGATTACAAACGGCACCGGAGATACCGATGAATTCCATAAGCCATTCTTCTTATTATTAAACGTGGCAGTTGGTGGTAACTGGCCGGGATTCAACATTGATGATGGAGCACTTCCAAAGGAAATGAAGGTTGACTACATCCGTGTATATCAGGATGGCGGTTCATCTCAGAACAACAATAATAACAACAATAATAATAACAATAACTCAGGATCAAATACATCAACTCCTTCTTCAGGAATGGGAATGAATTACGCAAGTGGTTCTTCCGCTACAGCATTTGTAAATGATTCTAAGTGGGCTGACATCCATTACACAGTTAATGGTGGAGCACAGCAGAATGTTCGTATGACTCAGAGTGGAAGTAAAGCGACTTACACAATCAATGGATTAAGCAGTGGTGCAACAGTGAAGTATTGGTTTACATACAGTGACAACTCAGGATTTGTACGTGATACACAGAGCTACACCTATACACATAATTCAGGAAGCTCAAGCAACTCAGGAAATAACAATTCAGGAAACAACAACTCAGGTTCTACAAATACAGCATCTGGTGATGTGTATGTATATCAGGATGCAAACTATGGTGGACGTTCCGCTTCTTTAGGGGTAGGAAATTATAACTTAGCATCTCTTCAGGCAAAAGGCTTTAGAAATGATGATTTATCATCCATCAAAGTTCCTTGGGGATACAAAGTAATTATGTACGCTGATGATAACTACAGCGGTTCAACAAAGACATTATATGCAGATTCCTCTTATGTAGGAAATGATTGGAATGATAAAGTATCTTCAATCAAGGTACAGAGAGCACAGTACAAGGTTGTTAACCGTCATAGCGGACTTTGCCTTGATGTTAGTGGCGGAAGCAAAGACAACGGAGCAAACATTCAGCAGTGGACAGACAATGGTTCAGCTGCACAGAAATTTGAAGTTCGTTTCAATGCATCTGATTCAACATACGTATTAGTAAACGTTGGAAGCGGAAAAGCATTGGATATGGGCGGATGGTCTAAAGACAATGGTGGAAATGCACTTCAGTGGGATAACAACAACACTGACAATCAGAGATGGTTCATTACTCCTGTTGATAACGGATACTCATTCTTAATTAACAAGTACAGCAATAAGGGACTTGAAGTTGGTGGATGGTCAACATCAGCCGGCGGAAACGTTCAGCAGTGGGATTACAAAGCTCAGGCAAATCAGCAGTGGAAGTTTGTTAGAGTAAACTAAAAATGAAATTTGGAAAGCATCGGGGGGATAATCCTCCGTGCTTTCTTTATGTAAGGGGGAGCAAGGCATAGCTACAGGCTAAAAAATTAGACAGAATGGAGAGTAGTAAAATGATCAGAAAAAAACTGATGGCGGTATTATTGTCTGCAGCAATGATGGTGACAATGGTACCAGCAACAAGCAAGACACAGGAAGTAAAAGCAGCTTCCGCAGGAACACGCGTGGTAGGATATTTTCCATCCTACAGAACTTATGCAATTAATTCCGTTGACTTTTCTGCAATGACTCATTGTATGTTAGCATTTATGACATACGCTAACGGAACGTTAACTTCCGGTTTTTCCGGTGGTGACGTTCAGACCATTGTAAACAAATGTCATGCAAACGGAACAAAGGCGATGATTGCCATTGGCGGATGGAACGGATTTGACGCTAGTGACAATCCTTTCGGAACTGCACAGAAACGTACAAACTTTGTTAACCAGGTAATGAACTACGTCAATACTTATAACTTAGACGGTGTTGACATTGATATTGAGTTGAATGATGCAAACATCTGGAACAATTACAATGCATTGGTTTCAGAACTTTCCGGAAGATTAAAATCTCAAGGAAAACTTCTCACCATGGCAGTATCCACCTGGTTTACCGGTTCTATCAGCAATTCAACTTACCAATATTTTGATTTCTTGAATCTGATGTCTTATGACTATAATCAGAGTGGTACCGGCGAAGTGGCACCTTGGTCTCAGATTTATGACATGATTTCGTATTATGGTGGCAGAGGTGTTAGCAATGACAAGTTAGTTATTGGAGTTCCATTCTATGGATACGGTGCTGGCGGTGCTGCAAAGACTTTTGCGGAAATGGTAGCAATGGATCCGGCAAATGCAGATCGTGATTACGCAAATGGTGTTTATTACAATGGAATGAGTACTATCAGAAAGAAAGCTGAATACAGCAAATCCTATGGCGGAACAATGATTTGGGAGGTGGCTCAGGATTCTTTCGGAACATACTCTTTATTGAATGTCATTAAGCAGGTAATGCAGACAGGAAATAATAATTCCGGCAACAACAATTCCGGAAATAATAACTCCGGAAACAACAATGCCGGAAACAATAATTCCGGAAATAATACTTCAACACCATCTTCCGGAATGGGAATTAATTATGCGAATGCATCTTCAGCAACTGCATATGTGAACGATTCCAAGTGGACTGACATTCACTATTCCGTAAACGGCGGAGCGCAGCAGAATGTTCGTATGAATCAGGATGGAAACAAAGCAGTTTATACCATTAATGGATTAAGCAGTGGGGCAACGGTAAAATACTGGTTTACAACTTGTAACACTTCCGGATATGTTCAGGACACACAAAGCTACACTTATACACACAACGGAAATTCTAACAGTGGATCTAATTCAGGAAGTAACAATGGTTCAAATACTAACACAGGCTCCGGAGATGTATCCATCTATCAGGATGCAAATTATGGAGGACGTTCTGCATCTTTAGGAGTTGGAGATTACAATCTTGCATCTCTTCAGGCAAAAGGATTTAGAAATGATGATTTATCGTCTATCAAAGTTCCATGGGGATACAAAGTAATTATGTATGCTGATGATAATTTCAGTGGTTCCTCAAAGGTAGTAAACGGTGACACTTCTTATGTTGGAAATGATTGGAACGACAAGGTTTCTTCTATCAAAGTTCAGAGAGCACAGTATAAGATTGTAAACAGAAACAGTGGTCTTTGCTTAGATGTTAGTGGCGGAAGTAAAGACAATGGTGCAAACATCCAGCAGTGGACAGACAATGGAACTAACGCACAGAAATGGGAAGTTCGTTTCAATGCATCTGATTCTTCTTATGTGTTAGTGAATGTTGGAAGCGGAAAAGCATTAGATATGGGCGGCTGGTCTAAAGATAACGGTGGCAACGCAATTCAGTGGGATAATAACAACACTGATAACCAGAGATGGTTTATCACATCTGTTGATAATGGTTACACATTCTTGATTAACAAGTACAGCAACAAGGCAATGGATGTAGAAGCATGGTCAACTGCAGCAGGTGGTAATGTTCACCAATGGGATTACGGCGCACAGGCAAACCAGCAGTGGAAGTTTGTTCAGGTGAACTAGAGAAAACATAAGTTTGTAAATAAAAAGAGAAGCAGGAAATCATCCTGCTTCTTTTCGCATTATTCCGGATAAATCAAGCGTTCATCGGTAATGTTTTCAAGAACTTCATCATAGAATTTTTTGCTGATGAATTTTGCCATATTCAAATTCATATCCAGGTAATTGCCGCAATCCTTGGCACAGGCTCCCGGAACCTCTCCTTCAAAGTCTTTCATGAAAGCATACATTTCTTTCACCAGTGGAAGTACATCCTTAGATGTATAGTCTCCGGCAAGGACCATATAAAATCCGGTACGACATCCCATTGGTCCGAAATAAATGGTCTTATCTGCGAAGTCTTTGTGGTTTCTCAGAAAGGTTGCTGCCAGATGCTCGATTGTATGAATTTCTGCAGTGTTCATAACCGGTTCAAAGTTGGGACGAGTCATACGAATATCAAAGGTGGTGATGACGTTATTTCCGACCTGATCTTTCCTAGACACATACAGTCCCGGCAATAATTTCAAATGGTCTATTGTAAAACTTGTAATCTTTTCCATAATAAACTCCAATCTGCTCCTTTTAACAGGGCGTGTTATTCAAAACGATGATAGCACAAAAGAGGAGAAGACCGCAAGGGGAAGAATACGAAACAAACCATTGTATTGAAGAGAGGGTTTTGGTAAACTACCTTCGTGGAAAGAGGAGCTGCACCCTAGAAACATGGTTTTAGTTGTAGGGTGCATATTGCAAGCAGCAACTAATGGAGAGCTGCACCCTAGAAGCAGGTTTTTAGTTGTAGGGTGCATATTGCAAGCAGGAACTGATGGAGAGCTGCACCCTAGAAGCAGGTTTTAAGTTGTAGGGTGCATATTGCAAGCAGAAACTGATGGAGAGCTGCACCCTAGATGCGGGTTTTAAGTTGTAGGGTGCATATTGCAAGCAGAAACTGATGGAGAGCTGCACCCTAGATGCAGGTTTTGACATGTAGGGTGCATTCACAATAAAAAATAGGAAAAGGAATGATTTAATGGAAGAAAAAAAGCACAAAAGACGTGTCCGATATAGTGGAACACATCCCAGAACTTATGCTGAGAAATATAAGGAACATAATCCGGAAAAGTATCAGGACACTATTGAGAAAGTGATTGCGAAAGGAAGTACACCGGCGGGAATGCATTTGTCCATTATGGTGGAAGAAATATTGGAGTTTCTGGAAATTAAGCCAGGGCAGATTGGGCTGGATGCCACGCTGGGATATGGCGGACATACAACAGAAATGCTTAAGAAACTGGAAGGAAAAGGACATGTTTATGGTTTGGATGTAGATCCAATTGAAATAAAAAAGACAGAAAAGCGTTTAGCTGACCGAGGATTTGGACCGGAGTTGTTTACGCCGATTAATACAAATTTTCAGAATATTGACAAAGTGGCAGAGGAATACGGACCTTTCGATTTTATTTTGGCAGATTTAGGAGTTTCATCAATGCAGATTGATAATCCAGAGCGTGGATTTACTTACAAATATGATGGACCACTGGATTTGCGACTAAATCCGGAGGAAGGAATTTCCGCAGCCAAACGTTTGAAAAATGTGTCTGTGGATGAGTTAGAAGGAATGTTAATCGAAAATTCAGATGAGCCATATGCATATGAGATTGCAAAAGAACTGGTGTCCAGAAATAAAGGTGGCAAGAAAATCGAAACAACTCTGGATTTGAAAAATGCCATAGAGGCTGCATTGCGAAAAAGCAAGGAATATTCAAAATTATCCAAGAAGGATCAGGAAGAAACGGCAAAGAAAAGTTGTGCCAGAGTATTCCAGGCGTTACGAATTGATGTAAACAATGAATTTGAGGTGTTGTATGACTTGTTGGAGAAACTGCCGGGAGCGTTAAAGCCGGGAGGACGAGTTGCAGTGCTTACATTCCATTCCGGAGAAGACAGACTGGTGAAAAAATCTTTTAAGTCATTCAAGCGAGAAGGAATCTACAGCGAAGTGGCGAGAGATGTGGTAAGGCCTTCAGCCAAGGAGTGTCATAGAAACCCAAGAGCAAAGTCAACGAAGATGCGCTGGGCAGTGAAAAATCTCTAAGAAGTCAGAAGATTGCCTTTTCTTTAAGGGGATTTTCTGATACAATCATAGAAGTGTTTCCCTATATTTTCATAAGAGGGATAAAGACAAATAGACGGAGGAAAATCATGTTAGGTGATAAAAAAGTATTGTACAGCGCAATGCAGAGTACAGGAACATTGACATTAGGAAATTATTTAGGAGCTCTTGATAATTGGATTAAACTGGCAGATGAATATGAATGCTTTTATGCAATCGCAGATTTACATTCATTAACCGTTCGTCAGGACCCGAAAGATATTCGTAAGAGAGCAAAAGATTTATATACATTATATGTTGCGGCTGGACTTGATCCGGAAAAGAACTGCATTTATTATCAGTCTCATGTGTCTGCTCATGCAGAACTTTCATGGATTTTGAATTGCTTTACCTATATGGGAGAATTGAATCGTATGACACAGTTCAAGGATAAAGCAGCAAAGCATTCTGACAATATTAATGCCGGTTTGTTTACCTATCCGGTTTTGATGGCGGCAGATATTTTACTTTATCAGGCAGACGTGGTACCGGTAGGTGCAGACCAAAAGCAGCATTTGGAAATCACTCGTGATATTGCCAATCGTTTTAATGGAATTTACGGGGATGTGTTTACAGTTCCGGAACCATATATCGGAAAAGCAACAGCAAAGATTATGAGTCTTCAGGATCCGACAAAGAAAATGTCCAAGTCTGATGAAAATGTGAATGCAAGCATTCTTTTGATGGATGATCCGGATACAATCATCAGAAAGTTCAAGAGAGCTGTGACAGACTCAGATATGGAAATCAGATATTCTGATGAAAAGCCGGGAATTCAGAACTTGATTAATATTTATTCCTGCATTACAGGAAAGACTATTGAAGAAACAGAAAAAGAATTTGATGGAAAAGGATACGGTGAATTTAAACTTGCCGTTGGCGAGGCTGTTGTAAGTCGTCTGAAACCATTGCAGGATAAGTTCTATGAACTTCAGAAAGAAAAAGACTATATCAATCGTGTAATTAAAGAAAATGATGAAAAAGCAGCTTATTTTGCAAACAAGACATTGCGCAAGGTTCAGAAGAAAGTTGGTTTGATTGAACGAATCAGATAAGGAAGAAGTGTAGTTTGCCATAGAGGAGAAAATGATGAGTCTTACGCCAAGGAAGATCATTAAAAATCGCTTTACCAGATGGATTATGAAATATTTGCGTAAAGCCAGGATGAAAATCAGACAGAAAAAACATATGAGAGAAAAATACAATTCCTTAAAACGTTTGGGAAGGCAACATGGAGTGGATTTTGGAGGATATCTCTCAAAAGAACAATTAAACCTGGAACAACATAAAGGTTGTGCCTATGAGCCTTCTTATGATATGCCTCATTTGTTGGAAAAACTACAGGTAACCCCGCAGGATTGTTTTGTGGATATTGGTTGTGGAAAAGGTTATGCGATGCATTATTTCAGTTCTTTGCCTTTCGGGAAGATTGCGGGAATTGAAATCACGGAGCAGTTGGTGGAAATTGCCAGAGAAAATCTGAAGAAACTTCATCCGGATGATGACCGGTTTGAGGTGATTTGGGGAGATGCATGCAATTATTCTTCTTATGATGAGTACAATTACATTTATTTGTACAACCCGTTGAATCAAGAAGGAATCAGAGAAATTGTGGAACAATTAAAACAAAGTTTGGAGCGGGTTCCCAGAAAAATTATGGTAATATATCAGAACCCTGCTCACTGGAAAGAATTTTGTAAAGATGATTTGTTTCAGAGCGTTGTTTTTATAGATCGATGTCTGTTACTAAGACATAGTGGAAGATGAAAGGATAGATTCAGATGATTAAAGATATTCAGGAAGAAATTCTTAAATTAAAAAAAGAAAAAGATATTTGTATTCTGGCCCATTGTTATCAGAATCCGGAGATTCTGGAAGTGGCAGATTTCACGGGAGATAGTTATGCGTTGGCAGTAAAGGCATCTCAGGTGGAAAATAAAATTGTAATTATGTGTGGCGTTCGTTTTATGGCAGAAACGGTAAAGATTCTTTCGCCGGATAAAACGGTAATTCTGTCACATCCCGATGCAGGATGCCCGATGGCAGAACAGTTGGATAAGGAAATGGTTGTGCAAGCTAAAGAAATGATGCCTGATTATACAGTAGTGGCTTATGTGAATACCACCAGTGAATTGAAAACCGTTTGCGATGTGTGCGTAACATCTTCATCAGCTGTGACCATTTGTAAGAAAATCGAAAATGATAAGATTTTATTTATTCCGGATCCGCAACTTGGAAAATGGGTTTCTGAGGAAATTCCGGAAAAGGAATTTAAAATATTAGGAGCAGGATGCCCAACCCATTGTGCAATGACAATAAAGGATGTGGAAAAAGCAAAGAAAGATCATCCGGATGCATTACTTTTGGTT
>JAILRZ010000112.1 GCA_024697845.1 Eubacterium sp.
CGACGTTGTTATGCTGTTATCCAGATTTTATGATAAGGAAACGAAAACGGAAGACCGTAATCGAATTATCGTGAATGTGGCTAAGCAACGTAACGGTCCGGTTGGAGAAGTTGAATTAGTATGGTTGCCGCAGTACACTAAGTTTGAAAATGCGGAGACAACTCAGGACAATGAATAAAAGTCGTGGTTTTTTGACAAGACTACAAAAGGTTACATTTTTTGTGGTGCTGAAATAATTGAATCCAACATATAATGATGGTTATAATTGAGATGTTCTATTGGGGCATCTCAATTTTTTGTTTTTAGGAGGGGGAATATGGAAGGAAAAAGATATATGATTTCTGATACTTCAAAAATGTTAGGGATTGAGTCGCATGTGTTGCGATATTGGGAGGAAGAACTAGATATTGTGATTCCAAGAAATGAAATGGGGCATCGGTATTATACGGAATTTCATATTAATCTACTGAGAAATGTTAAAAAACTAAAACAACAAGGTTATGGACTCCGGGCGATTAAAATGATGATTTCCGATCCAAACACGGAAGTACATATTGAGGAGCGAAAGAAGCTGCGGGAATTCCCAGAAATATCCGTAGGAGAAGGAAAAGAGCGGTTGGAAGTAACCGAGGTTTCAGAGAATACAAAATTATCCCAGTTTCAAAAAATCATGGATGGAATTGTGGAAAAAGCAATGAAGGAATCTACGAAAAATCTGGGAAAAGAGTTAAGCGATTATGTCAGTCAGAATGTTCTGAAGGGAATGAATTATATGATGCGGGTGCAGGATGAAAAGGAAGAAGCACGATATAAGCGACTGGATGAATTATTAAGAAGCAGACAGAAAGAAACAAGAAAGGAACGTCGCATCCGATTGAGGGCAGAAAAAAATCTGGCAAAAGAAATTCGGAAAACAAAATTGGAAAAGAAGGAAAAAGAAGGAGCAAACGCACCGAAAGTAGAAGCGCCGGCATAAAATAAAACAGCATTCCAAAAGATTGGGAATGCTGCTTTATTTTCACATGAATTAGTCATCAAGTTTGATGGAATCTGTTGGGCAAGCTCCTGTACAAGCTCCACATTCGATACAAGCGTCAGCGTCGATTACGAATACGCCATCTCCTTCGCTGATTGCACCTACTGGACAAGCTCCAGCACAAGCGCCACAACCGATACATCCGTCGTTAATTTTGTAAGCCATTATGTATGCCTCCTTTATCATAGAATGCGTGCCGTACATTGATGGTAAAATCATACCGGCACATACACACTGTTATCATAATACAATTAGTCAAAATATGCAATTAAAATTTGTTCGTATTTTGGTATGAAAAACAAGGAAAATACTTACTGTTTTTTCGATTTTTTAAGGGAAAATACAAATTCGGTTCCCACACCTTCCGTACTAATAACGTCAATGGTTTCATTGTGTGCCATAATGATTTCCTTTACAATAGAAAGTCCGATTCCGGAACCGGTCTTATCCCGACCACGGGATAAGTCTGTTTTGTAAAAACGTTGCCAGATTTTGTCTAAGGACTCTTTTGGAATTCCAAGACCGAAATCTTTAACGGAACAGTACATTTTTTCACCGCGACTACTTAATTTGATGATGATTTTGGAACCGGGAGAACTGAATTTAATAGCGTTATCCAACAAATTGTAGAAAACCTGCTGAATTTTCCCTTTGTCCGCATAAACCATATACTGTTTGGATGGGAACTGAAGGACCAGTTCGATTTGTTTGTTGGCACAGGTCCCTTCAAAGGTACTGACAGAACTGGTAATCAGATTTTCCATATCAAAATCTTCAAAAATTAATTGTGGTCCGGTATTATCCCATTTATTTAAGTCTCTAAGACCTTCCGTTAGTTTTTCCAAACGTTCTGCTTCAGAAAGAACAATAGATAAATATTTCGCATGATCTTCCGGTGGGATAGTTCCGTCAATCATTGCTTCCAGATATCCTTTAATGGAAGTGAGTGGAGAGCGAAAATCGTGAGAAATATTTGAAATAAATCGTTTCTGGTAATCTCTGGAATTTCCCAACTGGGTTGCCATATAAGATAAAGAATTGGCAACATCTCCCAACTCGTCATTGTTTTCTACATCTAATTCATCATAGTCAAAATTACCTTTTGCGTATTCCATTGCGGCAATACGGATTTGCTTTAATGGCAGATAGATAAACCATGCAAAATTTAAAAAGATTACCAGCGACAATACAAGAATAATGCTGTAAGTAAAGTACAGGTTACGAGTGATTCCTTGTCTGGATAAATCTCTTAAAAACAAATCTTCAAACCATATTGGAATAAATAAAAAACCGAAACATGCAAATAAAATATATCCGGTAAAGAATTTTGTTAAAATTGAATCTCGCATTATTTTTCATGCACCTCGAATCTATATCCTACACTCCAAACAGTACCAATAGACCACTGGTCTGTATCGGAAATCTTTTCACGGATTCGTTTGATATGAACATCTACCGTACGGGTATCTCCGACATATTCATACCCCCAAATCTGATCCAGTAACTGTTCTCTTGTGAAAACCTGATTTGGAGAAGAAGCAAGGAAATACAATAATTCGATTTCTCTTGGTGTCATGTCAACAGGTTTTCCTTTATAAACAACCTCATAATTAGAAAGGTTGATTTTCAAGTCCTTATATTCAACATATTTATCCGATGGAATAGCAGAAGATGTCTGATTGCCGATTGGCTCCTGATAGCGACGAAGAACCGCTTTAACTCGGGCCACCAACTCCTTGGAATCAAATGGTTTAATCATATAATCATCTGCGCCTAATTCCAATCCTAAAACTTTGTCAAAAACTTCTGCTTTTGCGGAAAGCATAATAATCGGAACATTGGAACTCTTACGGATTTCACGACAGACTTCATAGCCGTCAATACCCGGAAGCATTAAATCCAATAAAATTAGATTTGGTGCAAATTCCGAAAATGCATTTAAGGCAGAAGGACCATCATGTTCAATTCGGGTCTCAAAGCATTCCTTTGTTAAATAGAGAGAAATCAGGTTTGCAATATTCTCATCATCATCTACAATCAATATTTTTTGTTTTGCTGTCATGGTAATTACCTCCTACTAGTTGAATAATCTTTAAGTTTTCCTAATTGTATTATAATCAATGCCGATGTAAAAAGCACGAAAAAAATGTGAATTATTTAAATTCCACAACGGTGGCACCGGCGCCACCTTCTCCATGTTCGCCATTTCGGAAAGACTTTACGTAACTGCATTTTTTCAAATAGTTCTGCACGGCGCTTCGTAATGCACCGGTTCCCTTTCCGTGGATGACATAAACCTGTGGAAGTTTTGCAATATAAGCATCATCCAGATATTTTTCCAATTCTGCCAGGGCTTCATCTACGGTTTTCCCAATCAGGTTTACTTCCATCTTGACGCTTAAGGATTTTTGCATCTTCATTTTTCCGGTGCCGCCTTTTACATAGCCCGGAGCCTTAATATCAGGTTCATCAATGATTTCTAAGTCCTTAATATTGACCTTGGAGTTTAGAATTCCCATTTTGACGGTAACGACACCGTCCTTGTTTGGAAGTGAGGCAACAGTACCGTTTAAGTTCATACTGAGAACTTTCACGCCGGTGCCCAACTTGAAGTCCGAAGGCTTGTATTCCTTGTTCGGCGCAGAGGTACGGATGGTGGAAATACTCTGATTTTTCTTCAAAGTTGAACCTACTTTAGTTCTGGCC
Source organism: Eubacterium sp. (assembly GCA_024697845.1). Lineage (GTDB taxonomy): Bacteria > Bacillota > Clostridia > Lachnospirales > Lachnospiraceae > Eubacterium_G. Next base: position 3,743 of record JAILRZ010000112.1, read on the forward strand.
TTTTCCATTTCTCTGGTATTGCCGGACTTTCCAAATTTATTAATCGTCTTAATTGCTTCGTCAGCTGTTTCTTTCGCCTCTTTTAGAATATCGGAAGCTTCTTCTTTTGCTTTGGCAATGATTTTTTCTTTTTGTTCTTCAATTCGTTTGGTCTTTAATTCGTAATCTTTTTTCAGAGACTGAATCTGAGATTTGTAAACAGAAATCGTCTCCTGATCCTTTTCAATCTGAAGGCGCTGCCGTTCAATTTCAGCCAAAACATCCTCAAACTGCTGGTCGTCCTGATTAATCCGTTTTTGGGCGTCATCAATAATAAACTGTGGTAATCCCAGTTTTCCGGAAATTGCAAAAGCGTTACTTTTTCCAGGAATTCCGATAAGTAAGCGGTAAGTTGGTTGCAAAGTTTCAACATTAAATTCACAACTTGCATTCTGAACCCCTTCCGTAGACAACGCAAAAAGCTTTAATTCACTGTAATGGGTGGTTGCCATAGTGCGAACTCCCATATTCTTCAGAAAGGACAAAATAGAAATGCCAAGCGCGGCACCTTCTACCGGATCGGTACCGGCACCTAATTCGTCAAAAAGAACCAGACTGTCTTGATCGGCCTGTTCCAAAATACTTACTGTATTCACCATATGAGCCGAAAAAGTACTGAGACTTTGTTCGATGCTCTGTTCATCACCAATATCGGCAAAGACTTCCTTGAATACGGCCAGCTTGCTTCCTTCAAATGCAGGAATGTGTAATCCGGCCTGACCCATTAAGGTGAGAAGCCCTACGGTTTTTAAGGATACGGTTTTACCGCCGGTATTCGGTCCGGTCACAATCAGTAAGACATAATCCTTTCCCAGTTCTACATCAATTGGAACGACTTTTTTCGGATCCAGCAAAGGATGGCGTCCCTGTTTGATTTTTATTTGCCTTTGGTCATTGAATTCCGGCATAGAAGCCTTCATATCTTTTGCTAAAGAAGCTCTTGCAAAAATAAAATCAAGAGCTGTCATCAATTCCATATTGCTGCGAAGTTCAGCAACGTGCTCTCCACAGGCAACACTGAGGTTCGCAAGAATGACCTGTATTTCATCTGCCTCCTTGGCATAGAGTTGTTTCATTTTGTTGTTCAGTTCCACAACAGCTGCAGGCTCTACAAAAATGGTAGAACCGGTAGAAGACTGGTCGTGTACAATTCCGGAAACCTGACTACGATGTTCCGCTTTAACCGGCACACAATATCTTCCATCGCGCATGGTAATCAGGGAATCCTGCAAATAGGTTTTCCCAGCTTGAGAATTAACCAGGGAGGAAAGCTGAGAATGAATCCGATCGTTGGTCAGTTTCATCTGACGACGAACATTCTTTAAATTGCTGGAAGCCTCGTCGGCAATTTCTTCTTCAGAAATAATACAGCGGTCAATATCGTTTTTCAGATTAGTCAAAGGCTCTAATGCTTCAAACATCTCGTCCAAACAATCAGTGCTGTCGTCTTCCTTGCGGGAAAAAGTCTTAACCCGAAGGGTGGCTTTCAGCAGGGAATTAATTCGCAATAATTCTCCGGCGCCAAGGTAGCTTCCGATTTCCAATCGCACAATCGAGTCGGTAATATCATGAACACCATCAAAGGAAATACTTCCTTTTTGCCAGATACGTCGCAGGGCATCAGCAGTCTGTTGCTGATTTTGTTTGATGCGATGTAAGTTGGTGTCAGGAACCAGTTCCTGACAAAGTTTTTTGCCGGGAGTAGAATAGGCTCTTTCTACCAGCAAATCTATGATTTTATTAAATTCCAGTGTTTGTAACACTTTGCTATTCATAAGAATTCTCCATTCTGTTTTTTATGCGTGGAAATCAAAGCTTTTCGCTGTGACACCACTATAGTCCATTATAATGGAGATTGCTTTACAGGTAAAGGAAAAGAAAGGGACAGTTTTTCTTCATTCTTGTTTTTAAGAAGGTTATCAACTATAATAAAAGGCAGTGATTTTTGAAAAAGATAATATAAAAATAGAAAGAGGCATATATGAAATTTATTGAGGCGTTAAGAGAAGGCGAAAGAGTTCAGGAAGTATATTTGTGCAAGCAGAAAACAACGGCAATGACAAAGACCGGAAAAGAATATGAAAATGTGATTCTTCAGGATAAGACCGGTTCCCTAGATGCAAAAATATGGGATCCGGGCTCTATGGGAATTGATGATTTTGAAGCATTAGATTACGTTGAAGTAGGTGGGGATATATCTATGTACAACGGACAACTTCAGATGAGCATTAAACGTGCCAGAAAAGTTGCAGAAACCGATGTGAATCCGGCAGATTACTTGCCTTGTACCGATCAGAATATGGATGAGATGATGGCAGACCTTTTGAAGTTTGTGGTTTCCGTAGAAAATCCATATTACAAGCAGTTACTTACCAGTCTTTTTGTTGATAATAAAGAATTTGCTCAGGCCTTTAAGAAACATTCGGCAGCAAAGAGCGTTCACCACGGATTTATCGGAGGATTGTTGGAACATACGTTGTCCGTAACAAAATTGTGTGACTTTTATACGAAGCAGTATCCGTTATTAAACCGTGATCTGCTGATTACCGCAGCAATTTGTCACGATATTGGAAAGGTTTATGAATTATCGGATTTCCCAATGAATGACTATACAGATGCGGGACAGCTGTTAGGACATATTGTAATGGGATCGGAAATGATTAGTGACATCATCAAGACGATTCCGGAATTTCCGAAGAAAATGGCGAATGAATTAAAGCATTGTATTCTGGCTCATCATGGAGAACTGGAATATGGTTCACCGAAAAAGCCTGCATTGATTGAAGCATTGGCATTAAACTTTGCAGACAATACGGATGCAAAACTTCAAACGATGAAGGAATTTTTGAACAGCAATGTAACTGCCACAGAAGATCAGTGGTTAGGGTACAATCGTTTATTCGAATCAAATGTTCGTAAAACAAGCAAATAGAAAGATATAGGAGAAAATCGTGTTCAATAAAAATGATGAATTAGAACTTACAATTTCAGATTTGGGAACAACTGGAGAGGGCATAGGACGTGTTGACGGCTATGTCCTTTTCGTCAAAGATACAGTCATTGGAGATCGGGTTCGTGTCAAAGTTATGAAGGCAAAGAAAAATTACGCCTATGCCCGATTGGTTGAAATCCTGGAGGCTTCTGAGAATCGCGTGGAGGCACCTTGCCCGGTGGCTCGCAGCTGTGGCGGATGTCAGATTCAGTTTATGAATTATGAGGAACAGCTTCGCTTTAAGACCGATAAAGTTTACAACAACATCAAGCGAATCGGCGGAATTGAAGATTTTGAAATGGAACCTGTTATTGGAATGGAGTCCCCTTTTCACTATCGGAATAAGGCACAGTTTCCGGTAGGAAAGGATCGGGACGGAAATATTGTCAGTGGTTTTTATGCAGGAAGAACTCATTCCATTATTGACATGGACCACTGTATGCTGGGGATTTGTCCGGGAGGTCGGGACGTCAACGGAGAGATTATGAAGCTGATTAAGGTTTTCATGAAGGAAATGGGAATTCAGCCATACGATGAAAAGACCGGAAAAGGTCTGGTGCGTCATGTACTAATCCGTATTGGAAAAACTACCGGTCAACTGATGGTCTGTCTTGTAATCAATGGAAAGAAACTTCCTCACGCAGAAATCCTTGTGGACGCGTTAAAGGACATTCTTGGAATGACGGACATTTCTCTTAGTGTAAATACAAAACGAAACAATGTAATCATGGGCAATGAAATTATTTCCCTGTTCGGTCCGGGATATATTGAAGATTATATTGGAGATGTAAAATTTCGAATTTCTCCATTATCCTTCTTCCAGGTTAATCCGGAACAAACGGAAAAATTATACAATAAAGCAGTAGAATATGCAGGTCTTACCGGAAAGGAAACTGTCTGGGATTTGTATTGCGGAATTGGAAGTATTTCATTGTTTTTGGCAAAAAAAGCGAAGAAGGTGCTGGGAGTAGAGATAGTGCCGGAAGCAATTGAAGATGCAAAAGTGAATGCACAAATTAATGACATTGGAAATGCTGAATTTCTTGTGGGAGCAGCAGAAGACGTTGTTCCTGAATATTTTGAAAAAAATCCGGAGGCACCGGAATGTCAACCAGACGTTATTGTTGTAGACCCGCCTCGAAAGGGATGCGACGAAAAATTGTTAGAAACGATGACATTGATGAAGCCAGAAAGAATTGTTTATGTAAGTTGCGACAGTGCAAGCCTTGCACGAGACTTGAAGTGGTTGGACGGACATGGATATAAGTTGGAGAAGGTAACTCCATGTGATCAATTTGGCCAAACTGTGCATGTGGAGACGGTTGTTCTTCTTTCCAAGGGAAACATATCAACTAAAAAGGTTAAAGTTGATTTTTCTTTGGAGAAACTTGATACATCGGGATTATCTAGCAAGGCTACATACCAAGAAATCAAAGAATATGTCTTGGACAAATTTAATCTAAAAGTGAGTAGTCTTAATATTGCACAGATAAAAGATAAGTGTGGTATCAAGGAAAGAAAAAACTATAACATAGCCAAGAGTGAAAGTGGAGCTAATAAAAGGTGTACGCAGGAAAAAGAAAAGGCTATTTTGGATGCTTTTAGATACTTTGCTTTGATATAAACAGGTTTTAGGATTATCCTAACAAGAAATCATTTGTGGCCACAAAAGCGTATCTTGCAGTAGACCCGAAGCCGGAAATTGCAAGATAGATTGTATATACAAATGAGTATCTTGCAGTAGACAAAAAGGAGGAAAAATGAGTCAGGATTTATGTGTAAAAATGCAAGACGGAATTTTGAATATTCGTGTCGGAGCAATAATAATAAAAGATGGGAAGTTTCTAATGGTTGAAAATGATCGATTTGATCATATGTATTCCGTGGGAGGAAGATTGAAATTTGGAGAGACCACAGAAGAAGCAGTAGTTCGT
>JAILRZ010000115.1 GCA_024697845.1 Eubacterium sp.
CCTAGAACGTTCAAGGCAACCGTTCCTTCCGTTCTCTGATCCACCGGTAGTTCTGTGATGTTTCCGATAACAGATTTATTGGATATGCCAAGCAATACCGGGTACCCCATTTCCACCAATCGCTTACAACCGGGAATACACCACATATTCTGCTCAAAAGTCTTGGCAAATCCCACACCGGGATCCAGCATGATCTGATTCTTTGCAATTCCTGCTTCTTTAGCGATGCTAAGACTCTCTTTCAAATCCTGTTCTAAAATATCCCAGTAAGCTTTTGCATCATTACACTCTGCCACATCAGTCCGATTATGCATAATACAAACCGGAACCTTTGCTCTTGCTACGACACGAGCCATCTGATGTTCCGGGTCTTCGTAATAGCGAAGTCCCCAAATGTCATTAATCAAATCTGCTCCGGCTTCAATGGCAGCTTCTGCTACCTTCCACTTGTATGTATCCACAGAAATGGGAACATCAAAGCGTTTCTTCACTTCGGTAATTATCGGAATGATTCGTTTGATTTCTTCTTCCTCTGAAATCTTTTCATACCCTGGGCGTGTGGACTCACCACCGATATCAATGATATCCACTCCTTCTTGAAGCATTCGTTCTACCTGCTTGATTGCATTTTCTTGCGTCTCGTATTTTCCTCCGTCGGAAAACGAATCCGGTGTCACATTTAGAATTCCCATAACATATGATTTCCCATTAGTTGTGTTAAATTCCTTCTTGCCAATAATCATTTCAGTTCTCCCATCTGTATTTATACTACAATCGTCTGATTTCTTTCACCTTCCGCCCACTTGCAAGTATCTGCCGCTTGACAGCAAAAGCAGTTTCTGGACAATTGGTCTGCCATCTTGAAACACTCCTTCAATCCCAATGTTTTCTTCTGCAATAACTGTTCCAAAGATTCCTTGGGGATTCTTCCACTATGTCCTTTTATAACCTGACTAATCGCTTCGATTTCATTTTCACTATAGTCACAATCCGGCAATATGATTTTCGCCAGCTTTACAGATGCTTCACAATGATTCCCTTCCTGACTTCTACCTAAGTCATGTAATAAGGCAATTGCATAAATAAAATCAAAATCTATTTCCTGACTATTTCTTGATAAGAGCAATGCACAGATTCGTGCTACATCCAGACAATGTTCTATTCCATGCTTGCAATAAATTCGTTCTGTTTCCATTTGAACAATCTGATTCATCGATTGTTTAAACAGCGGATGCTTCATAATCTTTTGAAACCGCATAATGTGCCTCCTCAATTCTATTTTTTTCATCAAATTTTATAGAATTTCACTGCACAATTCTAATGCAGATTCAATAACTTTATCCATATCATAATACTTGTATTCAGCTAATCGTCCACCAAAAAGAACCTTTCCTTCCTTGTCGGCCAGTTCCTTATAAGACTGATAAAGTGCTGTATTTTTTTCATCATTTACAGGATAATATGGTTCATCACCAAACTTCCATTCCGAACTGTATTCCTTACTGATAATGGTTTTTGGTATCTCATTTCCATTGTCATCCTTGCCAAATTCGAACCATTTATGTTCAATGATTCTGGTCCAAGGTGTTTCTCGATCCGTATAGTTTACAGCCGCATTTCCCTGGAAGTTCGCTTGTTCCAAAAGTTCGGTTTCAAAGCGGACGGAACGATACTCCAGATATCCCAATTGATAATCAAAATAAGCATCAATCGGGCCGGTATAAATGACCTGCTCAGCCAACCCATCCAGCTCCTCCTTGTTTTCCAGATAGTCGGTATCCAATCGAACTTCAATGCCATTAAGCATAGCTGCTACCAATTTCGTATATCCTCTAACAGGAATTCCCTGATATAACGCATTAAAATAATTATTATCAAAAGTCAATCGAACCGGCAAACGCTTAATAATAAAAGCCGGAAGTTCCTTGCAGTCTCTTCCCCATTGCTTTTCCGTATAGCCTTTGATTAACTTTTCGTAAATATCCCGTCCCACCAGTGATATTGCCTGTTCTTCCAGATTTGACGGTTCCCCTGTGATTTCCTTTCTTTGTTCCTCAATCTTCTGTGCTGCTTCTTCCGGCGTTACAACTCCCCACATCTGATTAAAAGTGTACATATTAAAAGGCAATGAATATAACTCTCCTTTGTAATTCGCAACCGGAGAATTCGTAAAACGGTTAAACTCCACAAATCTGTTCACATATTCCCAGACTTCCTTGTTATTGGTATGGAATATATGCGCACCATACTGATGAACGTGAATTCCTTCTATTTTTTCCGTATAAACATTCCCTCCAATATGAGAGCGCTTATCAATTACCAATACCTGTTTGCCTGCCTGCTTTAATTTTTGTGCACAAACCGCACCAAACAAACCGGAACCTACCACTAAGAAATCATACTTTTTCAAGGATATGTCCTCACTTTCTAACTCATTTATCTGAGCCTGTCCAATTTTCTTTCCCTATTTTATCATAATCAAAAGAAAAGTCCACACTCTTTCAAAGAATGTGGACTCCCTTTTTAGAAATGAATATCGTTATTTCGCATTTTCAGCAACCTGCTTTGCCTGTACATCTCCCGGTGCCTGTTCATATCTTGCAACAACATATTCAAAGTCTCCACTTCCTCCGGTAATGGAACGAAGAGAGGTTGAATAACCGTATAATTCCAACATCGGAATTTCTGCCTCAATCATCTGTTTTCCACCTTCAACAGAAGTCATGTTCATGACTCGTCCACGACGTTTATTCAGATCGCCCATAATATCACCGGAGAATCGATCCGGTGCTGTTACTGTCAAAGAGGCAATTGGTTCCAATAGAACCGGACTGGCTTCCATGAAACCTTTCTTAAACGCAAGAATCGCTGCAGTCTTAAAGGCCATTTCTGAGGAATCTACCGGATGGTAGGAACCATCGATTAATGTGGCCTTTACTCCAACTACCGGATATCCTGCCAGCGGACCTGCCTTTACGCATTCCTGAATTCCCTTTTCTACCGCCGGGAAGTAATTCTTTGGAACAGCACCACCAACAATCCGTTCCTCAAAAACATATGGTTCCGATAAATCGCCGGATGGTTCAAATTCCATAATTACATCACCGTACTGTCCATGACCACCGGATTGCTTTTTATGTTTTCCCTGAACCTGAGATTTCTTACGAATCGTTTCACGGAAAGCAATCCTTGGTCGTTCTAATTCAATTTCCACTTTATATTTATCTTTTAACTTTGATGCCACTACTTCTAACTGCTGTTCACCAATACCATAAAGTAGTGTCTGTTTATTTTCATCATCTACAATAAACTTCAAAGTCAAATCCTCAATTGCTAATTTTGTAAGAGCCTGGGCAATTTTATCTTCATCCCCTTTATTTACTGCCCGATAAGCCATATAAGTATATGGTTTGGACATGGTAGTTGGATGATATTCAATCGGCCATTCTCTGGTGGCCAGCGTGTCACCGGTTCTGGTGCTGGCCATCTTTCCGATTGCACCAATATCTCCGGAATGAAGTTCCGGAACTTCAATGACGTTTTTGCCACGCATTACATATAATTTTGATAATTTTTCCTCAACATCTTTTGTCGCATTATAAACTGTGTCGCCAGCCTTTAAAATACCGGTTCGAACCTTAACCAAGGAGTATTTTCCAACAAACGGATCCATAATCGTTTTAAATACGTAAGCTGACACTGGCTTAGTAGAATCAAAATCTGCAACAACTTCTTCTCCCGTTTCCAGGTTTGTTGCTTTTTTCATAACCTCTGCTTTATCTGCAGATGGGAAATACTTTTCACAGGTCTGGAGAAAACTGTTTACTCCCTGGGCCGTAACTCCGGATCCAATCTGAACCGGAACAATGTCACAACTGATGACATTTCTTCGCAAAGCCTTGGAAATTTCTTCCGTAGTAAATTCTTCTCCCATAAAGTATTTATCCATCAAATTCTCATCGGATTCCGCAACCGCTTCCATCAATTGCTCCCGACAAGGTTCCAAATCTGCTTTTACAGAATCAGGAATATCTCGTTCCGTATAATTTCCTGCATCGTCCACAAACTGACGACCACCCATTTTTACAACATTTACGTATCCGGTCAGTTTTTCATCTTCAATAATCGGTAAATGGAATGGAGCCACTTTTTTTCCGAACTGTGCCTTCAATTCCTCAACCGTTTCCATATATTTTGCATTGGGATCATCCATGTTGGTAATAAAGAATATTCTAGGAATCTTTCTTCGTTCACAAATTTCCCATGCTTTGATTGTACCAACTTCTACTCCGGCCTTACCATTGACAACAATTACCGCTGCATCCGCAACGCTCATGGCATCTTCCATCTGTCCGACAAAATCAAAATATCCCGGAGCATCCAGAATATTTATTTTCAATCCGTTCCATTCTACCGGTACTACAGATGCACTAATGGAAAACTGTCTGCTGGTTTCTTCTTTGTCGTAATCACTGATTGTGTTTCCATCAGCTATTTTTCCCATTCGGCTAATGGTTCCTGTTGCAAAGGCAACTGCTTCCGCCAAAGTAGTCTTGCCCGCCCCTCCATGGCCTAAAAATACAACGTTTCTGATACTTTCTGTCTTATAAACATTCATATCCGTTTCCTCCTTATTCAGTTTTTATTTTCAGAGCTTCACTGCTCTAACGTCCGACTCAATCTTCTTTTATTTTACTTTATTTACTGCACAAAAACAAGAAAGGTTAAATCTTTAACAAACAAAAAATCAACATTATTTCCGTGACGTTTCTTTCTCTGAATTCTTTTATTTTTACTTGTTCTGCGATATACTTAAACTATATTTAATTGTAAAGGAGTACGCTGATATGAAAAACAAATTTTACATTCCTTTTTCCAACATTGTTGTAGGAAGTTTTTTTATCTTAACATTACTGTTTTCTATTTTATATCCTGTTCATGCAGTGTATGGTTCCACAGAACCTACATCAGAAAATACGGAAATCATGTCTTCCACCTCGGAGGTTACTACAAAAGCATTGGTGATTGAAACCACTACGAAAGTGGTTCCGAAAAAACACCCTGTCCAAAAGAAGCTTTCCACACCAGTCCGCAAGAAAAAGAAACACCGCAAAAAATACGCAACGGTAAAGTCTCTTCGTTTGAATCAGTCCAAAATCCGTTTAAACAAAGGAGATTACAGATATCTTAACCTCTCTGTAAAATATAAAAAAAGTCGTCGAAAAAAAGAGGAAATCCGCTGGAAAAGTTCCAGACCTTCTGTCGTTAAAGTGAATCAGAAAGGTGTCGTTTACGGACGCAAAAATGGGAAAGCTACAATTAAAGTGTATTCGAAAAAGACCAAAAAATGCGTCAAGTGTAAGGTTATCGTTGCACCTACCAAATACATTGCTATTACCTTTGATGATGGTCCGGGAGCTTCAACCACTAGGTTACTGAATGCCCTAAACAAATATGACAGCAAAGCGACTTTTCTAATTGTAGGACAATTAGCTTTGCAAAATCCTTCCATTGTAAAAAAAGAATACCGATACGGTATGCAAATTGGAAACCACACCTGGAGTCATGCAAACTTAAAAGCATGTACGACTTCTGAAGTGAAACAACAAATCAATCTTTGCAAAAAGGGAATCAAAAAAATCCTTGGTCACAAACCTACGATTTTCCGACCACCGTACGGAAATTACAATGACATTGTTGCAAATGCTGTGGATGTTCCAATGATTTTCTGGAGTGTTGACACCCTGGACTGGAAATACCGAAATACCAATTATGTGTGCAATACCATTTTAAACAATGCGTCAGATGGTGCAGTGGTATTGTTACATGACATCCACTCTACTTCAGTTGATGGATTCATTAAAGCACAACCAACACTCATCAAACGGCATTATGAACTAGTCACCGTAGCTGAATTATTTAAAATCAAGCATAAGAAAATGAAAAAAGGGGTCATGTACTATAACGCTAAATAGAACTCCCTCGAAATTTCTTGTAAAATACTTGCATAAATATTGAAATTAGTATAGAATACAACTATCTCGCTTTAAAGCGTTGAAGTTTAAACTATGAAAGTGTGGTTGTTATGAGATTTTTAACCTTTGGTTTTATTGGCATCGGTTTAATTGGTGGTTCCGTTGCAAAAGCTTTGAGAAAAGAATATCCGGGATGTAAAATAATTGTTTACAACCGTAGTGCAGAATCCAGAGTGATGGCACTCAATGACGGAACTGCAAATATTGCTGTGGGTACAGTAGATGAAACCTTCCGCGAATGCGATTATATTTTTCTCTGTACTCCGGTAGAAAGAAATGTAGAATATTTGAAAATATTAAAAGAGATCATTAAAGAGGATTGTATCATCACAGATGTTGGCAGCGTCAAAGGAAATATCCATGAAGCGGTTCAGGAATTGGGAATGGAAGATCAGTTTATCGGTGGTCACCCGATGGCAGGTTCTGAAAAGACCAGTTATGAACATTCCACGGAACATTTATTGGAAAATGCTTACTATGCCATTACACCGACAGAAACAGTTCCTCAAATTCGTGTTTGGGAATTTATTGAAATTGTCAACGGGATTGGTGCAATTCCAATTCGAATCAATTATCAGGAACATGACCGTGTGGTAGCTGCCATCAGTCATCTGCCTCATATAATTGCATCCAGTCTTGTGAATTTGGTAAAACACAATGACTCCCAAGAAGAGTATATGAGAACAATTGCCGCCGGCGGATTTAAGGATATTACCAGAATTGCTTCTTCTTCACCGGAAATGTGGGAACAGATTTGTATGACCAATACCGAAAACATTACAGAGATGCTTCAGTTATATGTGGATGATTTACTTTCCATTAAGGAAGAATTGGAAAAGAAAAACGGAAAAGCCATTTATGATATGATATCCGAAAGCAGAGATTACAGAGACAATCTGGATGACCATTCCAATAGCATTATCCAGAAAAGCTACAATGTATATTGTGATATCATTGATGAATCCGGTGCTATTGCCACAATTGCTACGATTCTTGCAACCAATGGTGTCAGCATTAAGAACATTGGAATCATTCATAACCGTGAATTTGAAGAAGGCGTTTTAAAGATTTCATTTTATGATGAAGCCTCAGCGGATAAGGCCGTTGAGCAATTAAATCGTCATCGCTATAAAGTATTTAAAAGAAAATAATAAATCAAAAGAGGATATCCTAGCAAGATATCCTCTTTTATCTACCGGTTTATAATTTGATCCAAAATATCAAAATAATTTTCAAATGTTTTTCTGCAACAAAGCGGATTTTCTATGACAATCCCATCTACAGCCAGTCCAGCCATAGCAAAACTCATAGCCACTCGATGATCCTCATAAGTTTCTATGATTGCACCATGCAGGGTTCCTGGTATAATTTCCACATCTGTTCTGTCGTCGTTTTCAACAATCCGGGTTTCACATCCAAGTTTTTTCAATTCTGTGGCAATGACATTGACTCTGTCGGATTCTTGCTTTCTGATATGACCAATATTTTTGATAATTGTTTTCGATGATGCAAAGGCCGCAACCACTGCCATCGTAAGCGCCTGATCTGAAAAATCGGACATATCAATTTCGATTCCGGAATACGAATTTACCCGAGATGCATCAACCTCCACTCCTTCTTCTGTATCCTCAACCGTTGCTCCCAATTGTTTCAGGACTTCCAGGAATTTTTTATCTCCCTGAAGGGAATCAGGATGAATTCCATTCACTTTTGCCTTTGTTTTTAAAATTATCGCCATTGCATAAAAATAGCATGCCGCTGACATATCCGGCTCGATGTCATATTCCGTCACACCAAAGGATTGCTGCTCTATCTCATAAGAATTCTCTTCTTTTTGGAAGGAAATGCCAAACTGCTTCATCATTTCCAAGGTGATTTGAATGTACGCCCCTCGGACTCTGGAACCGGTGAGATGAATTTTCATCCCGTTCAACACCGAAGCCATCAGCAATGCACTGGCATACTGGCTACTGGTAGTGGTATCAATTTCTGTTTCAATTGTTGAAATTCCTTTCGATTCCATCCGAAAAGGAAAATGATTTTCTTTTTCCAAGAACGAAAAAGAGATTCCCTGCTCTGCCAGTTTGTCCAGTAGTTCTTTCATTGGTCTCTTTTTCATCTGTTCCGAAGAATTCAGTGTATAGCTTCCTCCGGCAACTGCTAAAAGAACTGTAATAAATCTTGCTGCAGTTCCTGCACTTTCCACATTAATTTCAACATGATTGTTTGGGATCTTTCCATTTTCCCCCTGAACCTCAACGGTACATTCCTGTTCATTCACCTGAACCTGAAATCCCAACTTTATCAGGCAATCAATAAAAGCTCTGGAATCTGATGAAAACAGCACTCCCCTCAATGTACAAACCTGATTAGACATTGCAGCCAACATTAGGGCCCTGTTCGTAATACTTTTTGACCCCGGAACAGATACGCAGATATTCTTTTTTTCCTTCATTGGTTTTACTGTATATTTTTCCATATCTACTCCTACTTAATAAACATTGCATCGCCAAAGCTAAAGAAACGGTATCTTTCCTTTACTGCTTCTTTATAAGCCTTCAGCACATGTTCTCTGCCGGCTAACGCTGAAACAAGCATCAGTAAGGTTGATTCCGGTAAATGAAAGTTTGTAATCAGGCAATCAATTGCTTTGAATTGATATCCTGGGTAGATAAAGATTTGTGTCCATCCGCTTCCTGCGTGAACAACACCATGTTCATCGGTTACCGTTTCCAGCGTTCTTGTACTGGTAGTTCCTACGGAAATGACTCTTCCACCTTTTTGCCTGGTTTCATTAATAATCTGTGCATCCTTTTCATCCACCATATAAAATTCGGAATGCATGTGATGCTCCAAAATATTTTCCACTTTAACCGGACGGAAAGTTCCAAGCCCTACATGTAGCGTTACATGTGCAATTTGAATTCCTTTCTCTTCAATCTGCTTTAGCAGTTCCCTGGTGAAATGAAGTCCCGCCGTCGGTGCCGCTGCAGATCCTTCGTATTTTGCATAAACGGTCTGATATCTTGTTTTATCTTCCAGCTTATGCGTGATATACGGAGGTAATGGCATTTCTCCCAGCCGATCCAGCACTTCTTCAAAAATGCCCTCATATGTAAATTGAATCAATCGGTTTCCTTCTTCCACCACATCCAGTACTTCTCCAATCAATAAGCCATCACCGAAACTGATTTTTGTTCCCGGCTTACACTTTTTTCCCGGTTTTACCAAAGTTTCCCAGATATCATTTTCTCTCCGTTTTAAAAGTAGTACTTCAATCTTTGCATCCGTTCCAATTTTTGCACCATACAATCTGGCCGGAATTACCTTTGTATCATTAATGACCAGGCAATCGCCTTCCTGAAGCTCATCGATTATTTCTTTAAACACATGATGTTCCACATTTCCAGTTTCTTTATCTAAAATCATTAATCTGGAACTGCTTCGATCCTCCAACGGATCCTGTGCAATCAGTTCCTCCGGCAAATCATAATAATAATCATGTAAACTCATTTCTTTACTCATATTGTTTCCTCAACTTTTCCTACATTATTTCATTGCTATCCAGTAGTACCGTAAACGGACCGTCATTTAATAACTGAATTTTCATATCTGCACCAAAAATTCCCCGTTCCACCACCGGTACCTTTTCCTGACACTGCTTAATAATATATTCATACATTTCATTTGCCATATCCGGTGCTCCGGCTTTGGTAAATGAAGGACGGTTTCCTTTCTTGCAATCTGCGTATAAGGTAAACTGGGAAATCAGAAGAAGCTGACCATCTACATCTGCCAGGCTCAAATTGGTCTTTCCCTTTTCATCGTCAAAAATTCGCATATTGCAGAGTTTTTTTACCATTTTATCTGCAATTTCTTTCGTGTCCGTTTCCGAAACCCCAATCAACACAAGAAATCCTTTTCCAATTTGTCCAACCACTTTATTCTCTACTGTTACCGATGCTTCTGTAACTCTCTGTATCACAAATCGCATAAAACACTCCTAAAATCAAGAATAAGACCAATATGACTTTTTGTCCCATATTGGTCTTATTTTCTGTACCTTTCTATTATCCTCTCAATTCAATGCCTAATTCTTCCAGAGCTTTCAAAATCTTATTCATAGATGCCTGTACATCTGCATCCTCAAGAGTTCTGTCTTTTGCTCTAAATACAATTGAATAAGCA
>JAILRZ010000145.1 GCA_024697845.1 Eubacterium sp.
GATGATTTATATCAGCACAGATTATGTTTTTGACGGACAGGGAGAAGAACCATGGCAACCGGATGGAAAGACGGCTCCGCTCAATGTTTACGGCGAGTCAAAATACCGCGGAGAACAGGCTGTGCAGAAATATCTTGATAAGTATTATATTGTTAGAATTGCATGGGTATTTGGGCAGAATGGTAAGAATTTTGTGAAGACTATGCTGAACCTTGGAAAGACCCACGACAAGCTGACGGTGGTGGCGGATCAGATTGGAACGCCTACTTACACCCCGGATTTGGCAAGACTTTTGGTGGATATGGCTGAAAAAGAAAACTATGGAATCTACCATGCAACCAATGAAGGTGGATTTATCAGTTGGTATGATTTTACTGTGGAAATTATGAAGCAGGCAGGAGTTTACGACGAAAAGTACAATCAGGTCCAGGTATCCCCGGTAGGAAGTGACCAGTATCCGGCAAAGGCGAAGCGACCGGCCAATAGCAGAATGGATAAAAATAAACTGAAGGAAAATGGATTTGAACCACTGCCGACCTGGCAGGATGCGTTATCTAGATTCCTGAAACAGGAAATGGAATAAAAAAGTAAGAGAGCAACTACTGAAAACCTTTGGTAGTTGCTTTCTTGTTGGACGATTTTATGATACAATATAGAAGATTGTAATTTGATGCATTATTATAGCATCGATGAAAATAGAGGAGGAATATATGAACATTATAGTAACAGGTGGAGCAGGATTTATTGGTAGCAATTTTGTATATTATGAATTGGAGAAACATCCGGAAGACCGAATTATTTGTTTGGACAAGTTGACATATGCCGGAAACCTTGCAACCTTGGAAGATGCAATGAAGAACCCACAGTTTCGTTTTGTAAAAGGGGACATTGCAGATAAAGAATTGGTAGAAAAATTATTTGAAGAAGAAAAGCCGGACATTGTTGTAAACTTTGCAGCAGAAAGTCATGTGGATCGTTCTATTGAGGATCCGGGGATTTTCCTTCAGACAAATATTATCGGAACACAGGTGCTGATGGATGCTTGTAGAAAGTATGGAATTACCCGTTACCATCAGGTGTCAACAGATGAAGTATATGGAGATTTGCCATTGGATCAGCCAGAGCTGTTTTTCACGGAAGATACGCCGATTCATACATCCAGCCCGTATTCGTCCAGTAAAGCGGGAGCAGATTTGTTAGTTCTTGCTTATTACAGAACTTACGGTCTGCCTGTGACAATTACACGTTGCAGTAATAATTATGGACCTTATCATTTTCCGGAAAAGTTAATTCCGTTAATGATTTCCAGAGCGTTGGCAGATGAATCTTTGCCGGTTTATGGAAAAGGCGAAAACGTACGTGACTGGCTCTATGTAGAGGACCATTGTATTGCGATTGATTTGGTTATGAGAAAAGGTCGTGTGGGAGAAGTTTATAATATCGGTGGCCATAATGAAAAGACAAACTTAGAGGTGGTCAAGACAATTCTCGCACAGTTAGGAAAGCCGGAAAGTCTGATTACTTATGTAACTGACCGTCCGGGACATGATATGCGTTATGCGATTGACCCGACGAAGATTCATAATGAACTGGGTTGGCTTCCGGAAACAAAGTTTGAAGACGGAATTAAGAAGACCATTCAGTGGTATTTAGACCATAAGGACTGGTGGGAAAATATTCTCAGTGGTGATTATCAGAATTATTTTGAAAAAATGTATGTTGAAAAAAATCGCGCGTAAGCACAGGAGAAGGTTAATATGGGACAGATAAAAGTTACAAAATGTGAAATAGAAGGATTGGCAGTGATTGAACCAAAAGTATTTCCGGATGAAAGAGGATATTTTGTAGAAACTTATAATCAGAGGGACATGGAAGAGGCAGGACTGAACATGACATTTGTTCAGGATAATCAGTCTATGAGCAAGCGAGGAGTGCTTCGCGGACTTCACAGACAGCTCAATTTCCCTCAGGGAAAACTGGTTCGTGTTATCAGAGGCTGCGTTTATGATGTGGCAGTAGATTTAAGAGAAGGATCTGAAACTTATGGCCAGTGGTATGGTGTAGAACTTTCAGCAGAAAACATGAAGCAGTTTTATATTCCGGAAGGCTTTGCACATGGATTTCTTGTGTTATCTGATGAAGCGGAATTTTGCTATAAGGTAACAGATTTTTACCATCCTGGGGATGAGGCTGGAATTATGTGGAATGATCCGGATATTGGAGTAGAATGGCCGATTCCGGAAGATATGGAAATTCTTTTGAGTGAAAAGGATCAGAAGTGGCCGCGTTTAAAGGAAATTTAGAAACAGAATCTTGGGGAGAACAGGAATGAGATTACTTCTTTATTACAGTAGAATAATTATTATTGTAATCTTTCTGATTGCCAGCAGCATTTTTGGATGGAAATATTATCAGTTCCGTAAATCCATCAATTATAACGGACCAAATTTCAATGTGAAAGATGAAATTTTGGAATGTTCCGTGGAAGATGATGAAAAGGCACTGATTAAAGGGATTACAGCCTATGATCGGGAAGATGGTGATTTAACAAACCAGATTATCGTGGAGTCCATTTCAAAATTTGTGGATAAGAAGGAGCATATTTGTAATATTACTTATGCGGTTGAAGACTCTGCATGTCATGTTGCAAAGGTGTCGAGAAAAATAAAATATGTGGACTATGAATCACCGAGATTTTCATTGAAGGAACCGTTGTGTTTTGATGTGGGGTCAGATACGACGGTAATAGATGTTCTGGAAGCCGGAGATGAAGTAGACGGAGACATCAGCAGAAAAATTAAAATTTTGTCGAATACAACAGCTACCAGTGTTGCGGGACAGTATACTGTTACTGCGCAGGTGACAAATTCACTTGGAGATACAGCAAAATTTAAGTCTTTGGTTGTAATTAAGTCGAGAAATAACTTGAGTCCGAATATAATTCTAAAACGAAACATTGTCTACCTGAATGTTGGAGATACCTTCAAGGCAAAGGATTATATTGATCATGTGGAAGATTCGGAAGGAAAGCAGTTGAAGGATATCAAGGTGGATGTGACAAATAGTAACGTTAACATGAAAAAACCGGGATTTTATTCTGCAGAATATACCGTCAATGAAGGGGAAAATAATGAAAACAGTACCTATCTCACGGTTATCGTGGAGGAATAAGAATGACAGATAACGATATTTTTACATTAGAAAATTTGAATATTTATTCGATGGTGCGAGATCTGTTTGTGCGACTTTGGATTGTATTTATTGTTGCAAGCGTTGCAATTATGGCAAGATATACGTATTTGAAAAAAAACTATGTGCCGGAATATTCCAGCACAGCGATTTATGTGGTAACACCAAAGCAAAGTACAGGGTATGTATATACCAACAGACGATTCGCGGAAAGCGTTATCACTGTTTTTCAGAATCTGATGGATTCAGATATTATGAGAAACAAAATTGTTGAGGATTTACATGTCTCCAGTTTGTATGGTGGAGCAGAGATTTCTCTGATTGAAGGTACAAACCTGATCAAAATCAGAGCTATGGCTAGTGATCCGATGCTAGCGTTTTCTGCAATCGATGTTATTATGAAAAACTATGATGAGTTATCCCCATATCTTAGTTCGGATGCGGTATTTGATGAACTGAGAGCGCCGGAAGTTGCGACGAATCCTGATAACAATTTAGCACCGAGAAATGAATCACTAAAGGCAGGCGGATATGCGGCCGCAATAATGTCGGTATTGATTTTAGTTCTCAGTTTTCTTCGTAGAACCGTAAAAAAGGAAAGTGTTATTGAAAATACTTTGGATACAGAATTATTGGGAACAATTTATCATGAAAATAAAAACCGAACATTGAAAGCAAAAATTAATCAGACAGTTAAGGCGTTGCTGATTACCAGTCCGATTATTTCCAATCGATTCATTGAATCGATTGATAACATTCGTGTTAAACTGGAGTATGAACACGAAAGACATCCACGTCGGAATGTTTATATGATTTCCAGTGTTTGTGAAAACGAGGGAAAATCTACGGTAGCCATTAATGTAGCGTTGTCTTTTGCAAAAGAAGGAAAAAGGGTTATTGTAATCGATGCGGACTTTAGAAAACCTGCAATTTGCAAGATGATGAACGTACCAAAAAGGGAAGTTGTGGATACTGTGGCGATGCTTCAGGGAAAATGTGGACTTGATGAAGTGTTGCGTCATGATGCAAAGACCAATCTGGATTTGATTTTATGTTCCAAAGGGTATTCCAATACCAATGAATATATGAAATCCGGGGCAATGCGTGATTTAATTAACAAATGTAGCCGACTGGCAGATTATGTAATTATCGATACACCACCGATGGCTTTGGTTTCCGACGCAGAAGCGTTGTTGGACCGCGTTGACTATTGTATGCTTGTTGTCCGTCAGGATTTCTCTTATCAAAAGGATGTGGCAAAGTGTATTACGACAATGAATGATTCTAATGCCAAGATGCTTGGATGTATATTAAATGATTACAAGGCATTGGGAATGAATTTGAAAAACAATTCTTACCTGTATGCAGTAACCAATGGAAAGGCGGTGGAAGTTTATGGAAATGAATAATAAAAGCCGCGCGGTTTCCATAGAAAATCAAGAAGAACGGAATGTTACAGAGATTATTCTTGTGTTTTTGAAGGTTTTCCAGAAATTCTGGTGGGCTGTCGCAATTGTCCTGATTGCTATGGGAGCATTGGGATTTTTCAAGTATAAGAAAAATTATCATGCACAATATCAGTCCAAAGCAACGTTCTCCATTACAGCTGCTAGCTACAATGGAGAGGAAGATCGATCTTATACGAATAACCGACAGTTGGCAGAAGAATTAAGTGTTAACTTTGATTATCTGATTAACAATGAAGTTTTTTATGAGATTATTGAAAAAGATATTGGTCTTACTTATATGCCAAGTACTATTGCGATTTCAGCAGTGGAAGATACTAATATTTTGAGCATTGTTTCCACCGGAGGTGACGCAAAACTGAATTATAAAGTGATTCAGTCGGTGGTTAATAATTATGATAGTGTTGCTGCGTTTGTACTGGGTGATACAAAAATTAAAATTCTAGAAGAACCGTCGATTCCAAAGGAACCGATGAATCCTTTTAGCCCATGGATGGATATACTGAAGTTTATGGGACTGGGACTACTTTTCAGCGCAATTCCTTGTGGATTGTATGCGTTTTTTGTACGAACCATAAAATCGACTGATGATGTGGAAAAATATTTGAGTGTTCCATGTTTTGGTGCTTTGCCACCGGTTATTATGGAAAAAAAAGAAGTTAAAAGGAAGTATTGTTCCGTTATTGATAAAAGTGTTGGATTTCGTTATCTAGAAGCAATGCGAAGCATTTCTTCCAGATGTGAGCGAGTTTTGAAAAAGAAAAACTGCAGGGTGATTTTGATTACCAGTACCAGAGAAGGAGAAGGTAAAAGTACTTTGGCAATGAATCTTTCATATGCTCTTTCAAAGGCACAGCACAGAGTTATGCTGATTGATGGTAATTTGAGAAAGCCAATGCTTCGGAGAATGACCGGAGCTGTGGCAGAAGATTTTTCAATGGAAGAGTTTCTGTCTAAGAAAATAAAAAGCAGTGAAGCTATTATAAATCTTCCGGAAAGCAGAGTGCTTTTATGTGCTCCGAATAAACAAAGTACGAATCCGATTCAATGTCTGAATTCTGATGAAATGGAAAACTTCATTCTAAAAAGTACAGAAGTGGTGGATTATGTGATTATTGATGCACCTCATTGTGCGGAAACATCTGATGCGGCGGTATTGGCAAAATACAGTGACGGAGTCATTTATGTTGTGAAAGAAGATGGAGCAAGAGTGAACAAGATTCTTGACACAATACAGGAATTTTCTTATACAAGAACTCCGATTATTGGATGTGTATTAAATGGAACGTTAGGCCGTTTAAATACCTTGTATGGTTATGGATATGCAAAAAAATATGGCTACGGATACGCGAAGACCTATGGCTATGGAAAGCGTTACGGTTATGGAAAACGCTATGGTTATGGGAAACGTTATGGCTACGGTTATGGCTATGGTTATGGCTACGGTTATGGCTATGGTTATGGCTACGGCTATGGTTATGGTGAATATGGTGACATTTCCGATGAAGAATTTAGTATTACGGAAAGAAAAGTTTCAAAGAAAATTTCTCTAACGACCACGGAAGAAGAAAAGCAGGCGTTAGAAAGAGAAAAAGAAAAAGAAATTACGGAAGAAACGAACAACAGTAATCAATAAAAAAATCCTGATTTTATTCTATAGTAAGAGTAAAATCAGGATATTTTTTATTCGCTAATCGGAATTCCACGGTGTTCCACGGAAGTTGAGAAAACAATTTGTGTCTTCGTACTTCCGAAGGTTTGAAGTTCTCCGATGAAGTGGTCTAATTCTTCGGTAGTTTTGAACATTACTTCGATAAGCATTGCATAATCACCGGTGACGCAGTTACACTCTACAACATTGTTGCAACTCTTGATGTAAGGGTAGAATTCTTTTTTCTGCCCCGGATGAACCTCAAGATTAATAAATGCTTTAATGTGGTATCCTAATTCTGCAGCATTTAATTTCGCACTGTATCCGGTAATGATTCCGTTTTTTTCTAAACGTTCAATTCGGGCTGAAACTGCCGGAGAAGAAAGATATACCTGACTGGCAATAGCCTTAAGGGGGATTCTTGCATTTTCGTGCAACAATTTGATGATTTGCTCGTCAATATGATCTAATTCATTTCTCATAGTAGTACTCCTTTCTCTATTTTTTCAGTCGCGTAGAATTAATAAATTTAAAAATCTAAGTCTAAAACTTAAATAAGTTAGGTTTTAGAGCTTGTTTTCTTTTTTATTATAACACAACAATGGAATTCTTGATAGAAAAAGATTTGATTTGTATTAATTTTTTTTGAAGAAATGGAATAAATATATAAAAGATATACGATATAAAGGTTGATTTTTTGGAAGAAAGATATACACTTTTTATATTGGGAAAAAAATGACAGGTGGAGGAAAAATGTTATTTTCTATAGAAAACACATTGCTTTTATACTTTATATATAGTTTTTTTGGATGGTGCGTAGA
Organism: Eubacterium sp.; assembly: GCA_024697845.1. Lineage (GTDB taxonomy): Bacteria > Bacillota > Clostridia > Lachnospirales > Lachnospiraceae > Eubacterium_G. Next base: position 7,128 of record JAILRZ010000145.1, read on the forward strand.
AGTAATCTATGTGGCATTGGTGGGACGAAGGGTGGAAAATCGCGGATTTTTGAATGGACCGGTTTGCCCAATATATGGATTTGGAATGCTAGGGGTATTGATGGCATTATTTCCGATTCAGAACAACATTCCTTTGTTGTTTTTTGGAGGAATGTTTATTTGTTCTTTGATAGAATTTATTGGTGGTTTTGCTTTAGATAAAATTTTTCACATGAGATGGTGGGATTATTCCAATCGAAAGTGTAATGTGGGTGGATACATCTGTTTGCGCTACAGCATTATGTGGGGAATTGGTGTAGTGCTTGCAGTGCGATTAGGACATCCGCTTGTATATACACCGATTCAAAAAATGAATTTGTATTTCAAATGGGGTTTGATTGCGGTGTTTGTTACGATTTTTACGATTGATATGATTGTAACGTTGAAGAAGTTGATTGGCATTCGAAAGAATCTGGGACAATTAGAAGTAGTAGCGGAAAACTTGCATGCTATGGGAGATCAGCTTAAAGAGGTGGTGGGAAATTCTGCCATCGTGCTGGCTGACAAAGGAAATGAACTGACTGAGAATGTGAAAGAACGTCAAAAAGAATTGTTGGAGCATAGAGATGAACTTATGGAAAACCTGTTAAAACGTCAGTCTACAAAAATTCATCCGCTCCCACGGTTGAATAAAAATGGAAAAAGTATTAGGATAGAAGAATACGTGAGAATAATACAAGAAAAACTGGAACAAACAATTGAAAAACAATTGATGGAGAGAAAAGGTAGGTAACTTATGAATTTAGCAGGAAAGAATTTTTTGAAATTATTAGATTTTACGCCGGAAGAAATTGAAAGCATGATTGAACTTGCGGCAGAATTAAAGGCAAAGAAAAAAGCCGGCGAATTTGTTGATGTTTTAAGAGGAAAAAACATTGCCATTATTTTTGAAAAAACAAGTACCCGTACCCGTTGTTCTTTTGAAGTAGCGGCACATGATTTGGGAATGGGGGTTACATATTTGGATCCGGAAGGTTCTCAGATTGGGAAGAAAGAAAGCATTGCAGATACAGCTCGTGTATTAGGCAGAATGTTTGATGGAATCGAATATCGTGGTTTTGAACAGACAATCGTAGAGGATTTGGGAAAATATGCAGGGGTTCCGGTCTGGAACGGATTGACTAATGAATTTCATCCGACACAGATTCTGGCCGATTTCCTTACGTTAAAGGAAAAGTTCGGATATCTGAAGGGACTTAAATTTGTATATATGGGCGATGCACGTTATAACATGGGGAATTCCTTAATGGTAGGATGTGCAAAAATGGGAATGCATTTTGTTGCTTGTGCACCAAAGAAGTATTGGCCTAATCAGGAACTGGTAGAAGAATGCCAGGCGATTGCTAAGGAAACCGGAGCAACTATCGAATTTGACGAAAATCCAATGACTGCTACACGTGGAGCAAATGCGATCTACACGGATGTCTGGGTTTCTATGGGAGAACCGGATTCTGTTTGGGAAGAACGTATTCATGACCTGTTGCCATATCGTGTGACTATGGAATTGATGAACAATGCGGCTGAAAATGTAGTATTTATGCATTGTCTTCCGGCGTTCCATGACTTAAAGACAAAGATTGGAAAAGAAATCTATGAAAAATTCGGATTGGAATGTATGGAAGTGACAGATGAAGTGTTCGAATCCAAAAATTCCGTTGTATTTGATGAAGCTGAAAACAGAATGCATACTATTAAAGCTGTAATTGCAGCAACAATGGGAGCAAAATTCTAATTTTCAAAAAGAATATTTTCTGAAATTTTACAGATACTAGCATTAAGAAATGTAAAATGGAGGAAAAGAAATTGAAAGCAACAGGAATTGTGCGAAGAATTGATGATTTGGGGCGGATTGTTGTGCCGAAGGAAATTCGCAGGACTTTACGGGTGCGAGAAGGAGACCCCATGGAAATATATACGAATCACGAAGGGGAGATTATTTTAAAGAAATATTCCCCGATTGGTGAAATCGACAGCTTTGCAAAGCAATATGCAGAAAGCCTGGCACAGATTTCCGGATACAAGATTATTATCAGTGACCGGGATCAGGTGATTGCCGTGGCTGGTGGAGCAAAGAAAAGTCTGTTGGGAAAAAATATTAGTGCGGATTTGGAAACGTTAATGAATGAAAGGGATGTTCTGACAACAGCCGGAGGTGTAGCAAAAGGGATTCCGGTCGTAGAGAATGAAGAACTTCCGGAAGGCGGTCAGGTAATTTATCCTATTTTATGCGAGGGAGATATTATCGGAAGTGTTGTGATTACAGCGAAAGAGAAGAACCAGGAAGTGACAATTACAGAGCAGAAATTAGCCGGAGTGGCTGCCGCATTTTTAGGTCGACAAATGGAAAATTAAAACCGCTGAATCCCCTTTGAAATAGCCATTTTTTCTTGACAAAAACTACCAAATGCAGTATAAAGTTATATAGATACGCGAGGAATGAGGTATCGTGAAATTATCAAGGAGGATATAAGAATGAATAAGACAGAATTCGTAGCAGCTATTGCAGAAGAAGCTGGAATTACTAAGGCTGATGCTGAAAAGGCAGTTAAAGCATTTACAACAGTTGTTGAAGAACAGTTAAAGAAGGGTGAAAAGATTCAGTTAGTTGGATTTGGAACTTTCGAATCTGTTGCTAGACCAGAACGTCAGGGTGTTAATCCTGCAACTAAGGAAAAGATTACTATTGCAGCAGCAAACGTTCCTAAGTTCAAAGCTGGTGCAGCATTAAAGAATGCATTAAACTAATTGAAAATTCATAAATCTTATTAGATGTAATGAGAATTAAAGAACTGTTACTTTGGTGACAGTTCTTTTTGTGTACACGACGAGTAAAATGCCGAAAGTTTGCTTTCGGGCATTTGACGACTGTGATACAATCCCGAAACAAGCATAGCGGTTTCGGTGATTGTTTTCACGAGGAGGAATAATGAGAATTGATAAATATTTAAAGGTATCCAGAATTATTAAGAGAAGAACAGTGGCAAATGAAGCCTGTGACGCGGGCAGAGTCCTTGTAAACGGAAATGTGGTGAAGGCTTCTTATGATGTTAAGGTGGATGATATTATCGAAATTCAGTTTGGACAGCGTACGGTAAAGGTTAAGGTTCTAAACTTAAATGAAACCGTTAAGAAAGAAGCTGCCGCTGAAATGTATGAGGATTTGAGTGTATAATCAGCGTCATAGAACAATCTGTAGCTACATAAAATGCTATAAAGATATTTTAAGGTGCTGGAGATGGAAAAGGAAAACGGATTGCCTCATAAAATGACGATGGAACAGCGCAGAACGATGAAATTATCAGGTGTTATGGAGGTTATCTCTTTTGACTTGAAACATGTACTGCTTCGAACAAATCTGGGAATGCTGAAAATTCAGGGAGAGGCATTGAAGATTAAGAAGGTCAGCTTGGACAATGGAGATTTTCAAGTGGATGGTACCATTGACAGTCTGGAATATGCGGATGTGAAAAAATATCAGCAAAAAGGAAAGTCCTTCCTGAAAAGAGCCTTTCGATAATGGCAAATCAGATTTATGATGAAGTTCAATTGTTGTGGGTTTGTGCATATGCTGGATTCATTCTTGGAATTTCCTATGATGTGATTCGTATTGGGCGGCGTGTAAAGAATGCTTCTGTCCTTCGGAGCATTCTGGAAGATATTCTGTTTTGGAGCGTTGCGTCCATATATTTGTTTCAAATTTTTCTGAAATATAATTATGGACGGACGAGATATTTTGGAATTGGAATGGCTGCACTTTCGATGATTTTATTTGAGTGGATTTTGGGGAGACGGATTGTTCCATGGAGTTCGAAAAAAATCAGAAGAATTTTGAGAATCGCTGGAAAACCATTGAAAAAAATAAAAAATACATTTACACTATTAGGTAGGAAATTTAGAAAAATTGTGCAAATGAAGAAGGATGAGAAACATGGCCTCTGAAAATTATAGAACCGGAAGACCGGTTAATTCCAATCGAAATCGTAGTCAGAGAGCGGGAAGACCAGTAGAACGGAATCGACAGGTGAGAAGCGAGAAGTTACAGGAAAAACGTCCCGTGCAGAGAAGAACTTCTACAAGACGATTGGATGAAATTCGAAAAAGAAGAATAAAAAACCGCCGAATGATTTTATCTATGGCTGCGGTAGCACTTCTGTTTTGTATTGTTTTGGGCGTTCAAATGTTCCAGAAATATAGTACGTTAATGGAATTGAGGACACAGGAAAAGAAATTAGAGGAACAGTATCAGGCAGAATTGGAATTGACACAGGAATTAAAGGATAAAGAAGCTTATGTAAAGACAGATGAATATGTTGAGGAAATGGCTAGAAGACTGGGTTTGCTTTATCCCAATGAAATTATATTTAAAGCGGACAAATAAGCGAAAACTCTGTAGGGTTGAGAAATCAACTGACAGAGTTTTTTCTTTTATCTAAAATTCTTTGGAGGGTATGGAAATTTAAAATGAAACTTCTGAAAAAAATTGGGAATGTTCAGAAAAATATATGTCGAAAATTCTAAGAAATTATATGAAAAAAAGTGACAAAATTTTTGCAGGATTCCGGATATACTACACAGCGAATCTGATTAAAGGAGGAGGCTATGGTACAAAAAGTATTAAAAGGAGTTGTGTTACTAATGATTGCAGCGTTATTGAGTAGTCTTTCGCTGAAAGGGTATTATCCTTTTGTGATTGGTTGGTTTGCTGCTTTATGTACAATGAGAGGGGTGCCACAAATTGCGATTCCAATCATAGTTTATGGAATCTATGAGAGTGGAGGAGTACTTCCGATGATGAAGTATGGAATCTTTATGTTAGCGTTGGTTCCTTTTCTGTCTTTGTATCGAAAGAATGCAAAAAAGTATCAGTTTTTTTCTGTAGCTTTTTTGGTACTTCCGTTTGGACTTGCAATGGAGGGAATGGACTGGATTCTAGGGGGACAGCATAAGGAAGAATTGCTGACAGTTGTTCCGGTTGTTTTGTTAGAGTGGTCCACCACAGCAATATTCACCCTTATTGTGCAGAAAGTAATGTGGTACATACCAAAGAAAACAAAACAATGGGAGGATTGGAAAAGAGAACAAATAGAATGGGGAGAAGAAATGTTACAAGCGTCCGGTGCATTTCGCAAAATGGCTATGAAAATCCGAGGGCTTTCCTGCACGGAAAATAATCAGCCGCCGCCAATGGATCATTACGTGGAAAAAGAAATCGAGAATCTTTGCTATGGTTGTGAAAATGGTCAAGTGCAGTATATGGAACGGATGAAACTGAATTATCTTTGGTATAATAAAATGCTGGAAACAAGAGAAGCAATGGCAATCCAATTGAATGAAATGGCAGGGCTTATGGAAAATTTCACGAAGCAGTCTGAAATTGGAAAACGGCATTTGTGGGGAATGGAAAACTATATGAAACGATTATTGAAGGAGCAAAAAATTCTGACAAAAAGAATTATGCTGCGGATTAATTCCAAAGACCGGGTCGAAGTACGTTTGTTGGCTAGAAAGGGAAAGCGAAGTGAATTGAAAACAGAAGTAATTGAAAGCACGCTGGAGCGGGCGTTAGCCAGGCCGATGCGTCGTTCCAAAAATTCTTTGCCGGAACTGACAGAGTCTTTTCAGGAATTTCGTTTTTTTGAAGATGTGAATTTTTGTACGGTAAGTGGAAGTGCAAAGAGGGTACGGCAAAACCAACCAGTGTCTGGGGATAATTACACTTATATGGAAACAGATTCCGGTCAGACCTTTATGAGCATTTGCGATGGGATGGGCTCCGGTCAACGGGCAAGAAATTACAGCGAAATGATCATAGACTTGTTGGAACAATTGCTGGATTCCGGATTTCACGAGGATACGGCGTTAAAGCTAATCAATTCCGTGATGCTTAGCGGAAATCAGTGGCAGGAACCTGCCGCACTGGATATGGCATTGATTGACCGATATTCCGGAATTTGCCAGTTCTTGAAAATGGGAGCTGCATGTACCTATATTAAGCGGGGAAATTGGGTGGAATGCATTAAATCCACGTCTTTACCACTAGGTGTTATGGAAAATGTGGATATGGAGACCATTACAAAAAAACTGTATGACGGAGACTTCGTGATTATGGTTTCGGATGGAATTGTAGAGGCATTGCAATGTGAAGATAAGGAGGAATTTATGGGAAGAATTATTATGGAAATTGACACGTTAAATCCAAGAGAAATGGCTTTACAGATTCTGAGCCATGCCTTGGAAAAAACGAATGGAATTCCGATGGATGATATGACAATCATTTGCACGGGAATCTGGGAAAGAATGGACTGAAAAGGCATATGTTATTTGACAGAAAATCCTGCTTAAAGTATTATCATTATAGGAGTATTTTATCGGAAAAATGAGACAAGGCAGGACAAAAATATGAAATTGAAAGTGTATGAATTTATTAAAGAAAAAAATATTATTCAAGAGGGAGAAAGCGTCGTACTGGGAGTTTCCGGCGGCGCTGATTCTATTTGTATGCTGTTTGTCATGAATGAGTTGAAAGAACAGCTGAAAATTAAAATTTCCGTGGTTCATGTAAATCATATGATTCGTGGAATGGAAGCAGAGCAGGATGCGAAATTTGTAGAAAAATATTGTAAAAAGTTAGGGGTTCCTTTTTATTTGGAAAGAGTGAACGTTCCAAAACTGTCAAGTGAAACCGGGATGACTGAGGAAGAAGCGGGGAGAAAAGTTCGTTATGACATTTATCGGAAATACCTTACGCAGTTGAAGGCAGATAAGGTTGCAGTTGCCCATAATCAGAATGACAATGCAGAGACCATCTTATTTAATTTGTTCCGCGGAAGCGGTGTGAAGGGGCTGACCGGAATTCCTGCCAAAAGAGATTATATTGTCAGACCTCTTTTGAATTGTACAAGAGCGGAAATCGAGAAATATTTGGAGAAGCATCAATTGGATTATTGTAATGATTGTACCAATAATATTACAGATTACACCAGAAACAAGATTCGTTTGGAACTTTTTCCGTGGGTTCGGGAAAATATTAATAAACGGGCAGAATATAATATAGTAAATGCGGCAGAAAATCTGAGAGATATTGCCGATTTGCTGGATCTTGAGGTAAAGAGGGCTTATGAAAAATATGTGATAGGGGAAACGATACGTTTGGAGGCTTTTCAACTTCCAAGAGCAATTCTTACAAATCTGATTCGACGGGCAATTGGAGACCGGGCGGCCGGACTAAAAGATATCACCAGGACTCATATTGAAATGGTAATGAAATTGTCGAAAATGCAGGTTTCCAGAAGTGTGGATCTTCCATATGCCTTACGGGCAGTTCGTGTGTATGACGGAGTAGTGATTGAGGAAAGAACGAATCGAACGATTGTGAAAGAAGAAAAGGTAATCTTTGAAAAAGGCGAGATTTTCTCAAATGCAGTTTTCCGGTTGACGGAAGAAACGGAATTGTTTGACAAGGAAAATATCCCGGAATTGATGTATACGAAATGGTTTGATTATGATAAAATAGAAAAGTTAAGTGTCAGAAATCGACAAGCTGGAGATTTCCTAGCAATTGATGATGGAAAGCACAAAAAATTAAAGCAATACCTGATTGATCAGAAGATTCCGAAGGAAGAACGAAATGAAATCTGCCTGTTGGCAGAGGGTTCCCATATATTATGGATTGTAGGGCATCGAATCAGTTCGGAATATAAGGTGACAAAGGATACGAAACGTATTTTAAGAGTGGATTACTGTCAGAAACAGTGAGGTACGAGAGATGAAAGAAAAAATCAGCGTTTTGATTAGTGAAGAGGAAATAGAACGTAGAGTGTGTGAAATTGCGAAGCAGATTAGTGAGGACTATGCAAAAAAAGAGGTGGTACTCATTTGCGTTTTGAAGGGAAGTATTTTCTATACCTGTGATTTGGCAAAAAGACTGACTATCCCGGTAACGCTTGACTTTATGAAGGTGTCCAGCTACGGATCCGGAACGGTGAGCAACGGGGCCATTGAAATCCAAAAGGATTTGGAGGAAAGTATTGAAGGGCAGGATGTTATTATTGTTGAGGATATTATTGATTCCGGAAATACTTTAAATCATTTGGTTTCCATGCTGAAGCGCAGGAATCCGGCCAGTTTACGGATTACTACTCTTTTGGATAAACCGTCCAGGAGAGAAGTAGAGGTTCCGGTGGATTATGTTGGTTTTGAAATAGAAGATAAGTTTGTGGTAGGCTACGGCCTGGATTACGATCAAAGTTATAGAGATTTGCCGTATATCGGTGAACTTCATTTATAAAAAGAGTAAAGCATAAATTAAGGAGGACTGATTTTTGAACACAGGAAAAAGTAAATTTTCAAGAATATATTTTTTAGTTGTGGCAGCCTTTCTGGTTTTTCTGATGGTATATTCCTCAGATGTCTTTGATAAGAGTGAGTACAAATACGCACATTTTTTAAAAGACTTAAAAGCCGGAAAAGTCACAGAAATTTCAATTAAACAGAACAAGGAAGTTCCTACGGGAAAACTGCTTGTTAAATTGGGAAAGAAAGATACAAAAAGTATCTATATTACCGATGTTAATGAAGTGCTAAAGGATATTGAAGAATATAATAAAACTGCAGAAAAAGCGATTGAGCCTACAGTTATGGATGTGGCAAGAGATGGCGTATTTATGACTACTATTTTGCCGGTTTTATTGATGGTCGTTCCGATTATTATTATCATTTTTGTAATGAATGCAGGTGCAGCCGGTGGCGGTGGTGCAAAGATGGCGAATTTTGGAAAGAGCCGTGCAAAGATGGTGGTTGAAGTGAAAAATATGGATTTCTCCAAAGTTGCGGGACTGAAAGAAGAAAAAGAAGAGTTGGAAGAAATTGTAGATTTTCTGAAAAATCCAAAGAAATATATTCAATTAGGGGCAAGAATTCCTAAAGGGGTTCTTCTGGAGGGACCTCCGGGAACAGGTAAGACTCTTTTGGCAAAGGCAACTGCCGGAGAAGCAGGAGTTCCACTCTTTACAATTTCAGGTTCGGACTTTGTGGAAATGTTTGTCGGTGTCGGTGCATCCAGAGTTCGTGATTTATTTGCGGAAGCGAAAAGAAATTCACCTTGTATAATTTTCATAGATGAAATTGATGCAGTAGCTCGTCGACGTGGTACCGGCATGGGCGGTGGTCATGATGAAAGAGAACAGACCTTGAATCAGCTGTTGGTTGAAATGGATGGTTTTGGCGTTAACGAAGGAATTATTGTAATGGCGGCAACAAACCGTGTGGATATTCTGGATCCGGCAATTTTAAGACCAGGACGTTTTGACAGAAAGGTTTTGGTTGGAAGACCGGATGTGAAGGGAAGAACCGAAATCTTAGAGGTTCATGCAAGAAACAAGGCATTGGGTGAAGATGTAAATCTGGAAGAAGTTGCCAGAATTACAGCGGGATTTACCGGTGCGGATTTAGAGAATTTGTTAAATGAAGCTTCTATTCTTGCAGCGAAGAAGAACAAACAGTTCTTATCCCAGCAGGAAATTAATGAAGCAATGATTAAAGTAGGTGTAGGAAAAGAAAAGAGAAGCCGTATTATTTCAGAAAAAGACAAACGAATTACGGCGTATCATGAAGCGGGGCATGCAATTTTATTCCATGTTCTTCCGGATGTGGGACCGGTGCATACGGTTTCTGTGATTCCTACCGGAGCGGGAGCAGCCGGCTATACCATGCCGTTGCCTGGAAAAGATGAAATGTTTATGACTAAGGGCAAGATGCTTCAGGAAATTATGGTAAGCCTTGGTGGAAGAATTGCTGAGGAATTGGTTCTGGATGATGTAACTACCGGAGCTTCTCAGGATATTAAGCAGGCTACTTCTGCAGCGAAGGCTATGGTTACGAAATACGGATTTACGGAAAATTTGGGTCTCATTAATTACAATGATGAATCAGATGATGTATTCATTGGTAGAGATTTGGCACATTCCAAGGGATATGGCGAAGAAACAGCTTCAGCCATTGACCGTGAAGTAAAAGGAATCGTGGATGAATGTTACAAGCAGGCAAAAAGCATTATTGAAGAGCATATGGAACAGTTACATGCCTGTGCAAAACTGCTAATTGAAAAAGAAAAAATTGGACAAACGGAATTTGAAGCGTTGTTTGTATAATAATTAAAGTGAGAAAACTATGGACAGACAAAAAGAACTATTGTTCCATGATGGAACAAGTGGATTTTGTAGATATGACGAGGAGACGAGGAAATATAACTTTGTCTTAAGGACTGCCGGCAATCTTGAGTCTGTATTTCTTGTAAGCGGTGAAAAGGAATATCCTATGGATGCAATTGCACCGGAGGAAGAGGTTGTGATTGCAGACGGGGATGAGGAAAGCAAGGAAGAACATATTCAATATTTCCAAGTGTCAATGTCACTGAAAAAAGAAATAATATATTATCATTTTCGTGTTGTGGAGTTGTCCGGAAGAGAACTGATTTATGATGCGTTCGGGGCATCGGAGCGTCACAGCGGAGAACATGAATTTTGGCTGAAACCGGGATTCTTTACGCCGGACTGGGCTAAAGGTGCGGTAATGTATCAGATTCTGGTGGATCGATTCAACAATGGAGATAAGACCAATGACGTTTATTCTGATGAATATGCATACATTGGGCGAGGCGTTGAGCGTGTGGAGGATTGGTATCAGAATCCGGCGGTGGATGGAACCCGTCAGTTCTATGGCGGAGATTTGCAGGGCGTTATTGATAAACTGGACTATCTGGATAAGATTGGTGTGCAGGTAATTTATTTTAACCCACTGTTTGTTTCACCGTCGAATCATAAGTATGATACTCAGGATTATGATTATATTGATCCGCATATCGGAAAAATTGTATTTGATGGCGGAGAATTATTGAAAAACGGGGATATTTGCAATGAACACGCAGACCGCTATAAGGTTAGAACGACTTATCCTGCAAATTTGGAAGCTAGCAATCAGTTGTTTATTGAGCTGGTGGAAAAGGCACATGAAAGAGGGATGAAAGTCATTATTGATGGGGTGTTTAATCATTGTGGTTCCTTTAATAAATGGCTGGATCGTGAGCGCTTGTATCGGGATAATACTCATTATGAGACCGGTGCATATCAGAGTCCGGAAAGCCCATATCATGATTACTTTAAGTTTTACGAGGAGGGTTGGCCGGATAATGGCTCATATGAGGGCTGGTGGGGCTTTGACACTTTGCCAAAGCTTAATTATGAAGGAAGCAGAGCTCTGTGTAAATATATTCTTAAAATCGGTAAAAAATGGGTTTCTCCACCATATAATGTAGATGGATGGAGATTAGATGTAGCAGCAGATTTGGGACACAGTACGGAATTCAATCATCGTTTCTGGAAGGCTTTTCGAAGAGTTGTAAAGGAAGCAAACCCGGAAGCTATTATTCTGGCAGAACATTATGGTGATGCAACATCTTGGTTGCAAGGGGACGAATGGGATACGGTTATGAATTATGACGGATTTATGGATCCGGTAACCTGGTTTTTAACCGGAGTGGATAAACATTCCGACAATGCCAATCATACAATGCGGGGAGATGCAGAAGCCTTTGTTAATACGATGCGATATCAGATGACAAGGATGCAAACGCAGTCTTTTCTGGTGGCAATGAATGAATTATCCAATCACGATCATTCCAGATTTATGACCAGAACGAACCAAATGGTTGGAAGAATCGGGACCATCGGACCTGAAGCTGCATCGATGCATATTAATCCTGCGATTTTTAAACAGGGAGTTATTATGCAAATGACGTTGCCTGGAGCTCCAACCTTGTATTATGGTGACGAAGCAGGTGTTTGTGGCTGGACAGATCCTGACAATCGAAGAACCTATCCATGGGGAAGAGAAGATTTTGAACTAATGGAATTCTATAGAGAAGCAATTAGTATTCATAAACAAAATAATGTATTAAAAACAGGTTCTTATATTCCGTTGGTTTATGAACGGGATTTGCTGTGCTATGGTCGTTTCAATCAGGAAGAACAAATCTTTGTTGGAATCAACACTTCCGGAGTAGATAAGACCTTACGCGTTCCAGCTTGGAAATTAGGGACCGAAGATGGAACAGTATTTGAAAGACTCATTGAAACCTATCGGGAATTTTATAATTGCAGCAGAATCAAAAAAGAACAGATGGACGGGATGGTTGAAATTATTTTGAAACCGGAGACTTCTGTAGTTTTTAGAAAATGCAGAGATTCAAAGGAATTCACAAAAAAATAAATTGCAAAAAAAAGAAACTCAAGCGAGTTTCTTTTTTTCTTAACAATTAAGCATCTTTTCTCTTTTTGTAAGCAGCAAGGCCACTAACTGAAAGTAATAAGATTGCAGCAATTGGTGCTACATTATCAACATCACCGGTTTTTGGTGAAATGTTTGAATTATCCGGAGCCTGAACACCAGGTTCGTTTTCCGGTTCAACCAATTTGCTTTCGCCTTCACCCTTACCATCCTTTACCGAATCAAATGTAGCATCTACATCCACGTCTCCGTTTGGAATGATTGTAATTGAATCAGAGGTCAAGCTTCCGGAAACAATGGTGAAATCTCCGTCGATTTCCCATTTAGAAAATTTCTTTCCCTTATTCGCTTTTGCTTTTAATGTAACTTTCTTTCCTTCTTTGACAACGCCCTTACTAACAATAATTGTACCGCCGTCAACTTTAACTTTTCCACCGTTCTTTTTTACATTGTCTCCATTAACAGTAATTTTATGAAGTTTATCAGCGGATGGGCTAGGCGCAGCCATTACACCGATTGAAGATAATGTCATAAGTGCAATAAGAAGCACTGCAAATATCTTTTTCATAACTTACCTCCTAAATAATAAAAATCTATAAATATCATACTATTTTTCTATTTAAAAGTAAATAGTGTATTTTTTATAAAAAAGCCTTATAAAATTAGACTATTCTGACAAAACAAAGGTCCGATTATTCCATATCTTCCAAATAAAAAACCTTTAAAATTGCTTCGTACAGTTTTTGCTCGTTTGGATAGAATTCTGCGTGAACCTTTCCTTGCTTGATTTTTCCCGGTATGGATACAAATTCCACATCTTTACTACTGTAGAGATCCGGCAAAATTGCTGAGGCAGAGTAAATAGCCTGGTTATAAGAAAAATTGGTATACATATATTGATTTGCCGTGTTATATAATTTTGAAACAGTAGAAAAATCTGAACGTGCCTTTGGAATCATCTGAGAGATATAGGCTTTCAGATACTGTTTCTGTCGGGCAATTCGGTCGTTGTTGGACTCCAGCTTCGAAATATTTCTGTACTTCACATAGGACCAGGCGTCCCGGCCTTTTAAAACCAGTGGCTGACCTTTGGTAAAATTAGAATATTCAGTGGAAATATCTTCCAGAGCGGTTAGGGTCACCCCGCCGGACAAGTCGTTTAATGGACCAATCCCATCCCAATTTAATGCTAAGTAGGTCGAAAACGGAATGTTATAAAAGATGTCGGATAGGGAGGCCAGTGTATTCTCGCAACTGGTATCTTTTCCGTTTCCATATCCATACGCCAGACAGAGTTGCATTTTTTCAATACCTAATTCTTTTCCTTCGGATGAGAAAAGACGTACATCCGTCATGGTTTCACGTGATACCGGAATCACATAGCATTTCCCCGTTTTCGAATCATAGGAGAAAATGTAAATGGCATCAGATTGACCTGCGTTTCCGATTTCTTCTGTACCAAGCTCGGAACGGTCGATTCCAAGAAATACGACAGAGACCATATTTTCATTGAAAACGTACTTTTTCCCGTTATAATAAACCACACGACCGTCGTCGTAGGAATAAGTGTCTTTATAAGTACGGATTTTGGCATTTTTGTTTTGATTCAAAAATTCTTTTTTCCCTAAATAACGCATAATGAAAAAAGTGGAAGCGGCAATCAATATCAGTGATAAAAGAAAAATCAGAATTCCAATTAATATTTTTTTCTTTTTGCTCCATTTCTTTCGATGATGCTTTTTTTTCTTCCTCTTTTCATAGATAATAGTCCCGTTAGAAGTTACCTTGGAAACTTTTCTGCGGTGATGATGTCGATGCATCGGTTCTAACGTAATGGATTCTTCGGTAGGTATTCCTACATCTAATCCCGTTGTCTGGTTTGTCTCATCTATATTATTTTGTAATTGTGTCATTGGTTAATACTCCTTGAACTAAATATCTCTGGGAATCAGAGGAAGTACAGGTACTTAATGTTAATATATGATCCGTAGTTGAAAGAGACAGACCATCCCGTACATTTTTTACCATAGATTTTGGATTCATAATCGATTCATAATATTTCTTTAATTCCTTCTTGGAAGAAAAATCAAAGGTATTCAGAATATGGCGATTATCGTAAATATAAGCAGCAACAATCCGATAGGTCAGAATGTGTCCCGGAGTGTACACGGTCATGGTGTCATGCTTTTTGAAAAACTTTGCATCCTCAAAGCGGTGCAGTGTAGCAAACATACTGCCGTTTAGCATATTGTGACCATAAAGAACCGTAACCGGGTCACTGAAGCTTTTGTTATTCAGACGCTGACTGTAAATCATTCCAGCAAATTCATATTCCTGATCAATGTTGTGGTCCAGATAGAAATTGTCGCTTTTATCATTGGAAGCCTGTACAACAGGATAATCCACATTGGTTCCCGGAATGGTAATCCAGGCATAGACATCCTTGTTTTTTTTCTGAAGTTCTTTAAAATGAATTGGATTTTCGGGATAACCGGAATTGTTGTCAGAATCCATAGAGATCGTTGTGCTTTTATATTCCGTGAATGGATTCTTTACCGGTTTAAAGGTAAGAAACAACCATAGAATACATCCTATGGTCGTTAGTACTAGAATAAAAAATAATATTTTTCTGCTAATTCCGCTTTTCATGAAATCCTCCATTGTCATAAAAATCCTGTACCTAGGATTTTAGGTACAGGATTCTGAGTCGTTTAAATTCTTATTCAAAACTTTTCTTTGTGGAAACAACTGTGATGCCAAATGCGGTAAGCATGGCAATCAGTGCAGCTTCTGTTGCATATCCTGTTTTCGGAGAAACATCAGAAGTGTTTTGTTTTCCTTTTTCGTTGTAGTCAGCTTTTCCATGTTCACGATAATCCGCTTTACCATGTCCGTCCCCAGTGGTTTTTTCATTTTCAGTAGGTGCCGCAGTGGCAACCGGACTAGATGCTGCAAAACAAGTAGTTGTAAATGCAAAAATCATTATAAAAGATAAAGCCAACGCAATGATATTCTTCTTCATAATTTCTACCTCCGATACAAAAATAGATACCTTCTTATATTATACAATAGGAAATTGTAAAAAACAAATATTTTTTAAAACTATTGTGAATCAACTCTGGTATAGAAGAGATCCAGGATTGTTTGGAAGAACTTTTCCTGCTCTAAAATGTACTCTGCAGAAGAATCTCCTTTAACCATCTTATAAGTGCCCGGTGTTCCGACAAAATCAATGCCGGAGTAGGTTGTTGCCAAAGAGGATGACAGAAATACCAGTTCCGGAATTCCCATATTGGAATAGGAATAATCAGATGAATCCGAATATAAAGAAATCGGAACACGGAAGTCTTTTCGAATGCTTGGGACAATTTGGTCGGCAAATGCGGAAATGTATTGCTTTTGACATTCGATTCGACGGGTATGGTCATCCAAAAGTGTAATATCTCTCTTTCGAACAAATTCCTCTGCCCGATCACCTTTCAAGGTAACAGATTGTCCTTTGGTGAAACTGCCAAAGGTATAATTTGGTGTCAGTGTAACGCCTCCAATATCATCATTTAAAATTTTGATCGCAGATAAATCAATGGAATAATAAGAAGTAATTGGAATATTGTACAATAATCGCTCCACGGATTTTACCTGGTTTTGTGCACTGTTAGCCGGTGTGCTGCCATATGCATAGGCAAGACAAAGCTGTTTTCTTTTGGAACCGACATAATTACCACCTACATCATAGATGTTGATGTCCGTCATCGTATCACGATTAATGACTAGTGTTCGGATTTTGCCGGTTTTTAAATTGAATACAAGCAAGTAGAGGGCATCTGCTTGTCCGGAAGTGCCCGCAACAGTTTGCTTTTCCATTTTTGTATTATCAATACCAAGAAAAAGAATCCAGGATTGATTCTCATTGAACTCATAAGTATGTCCTTTGTATTCAATATATTTTCCGCCGTCTTTATAATAATCCACAAAATCCGGAATGTTCATCTTTAATTCTTTGGTCGTCATATTCTGTTTTCCAATGTCACGCAAGACAAAGAATGCAATAACTCCGGCTAAAATGATGCTCAGTAAAAAAATGATGATTCCGAGAGTGACTTTCTTCCATTTCTTCATCTTCTTTTTCTTGGAAGTGGATGAATGGGAAGAATTGGATGAAGAATTGGATGAAGAATGTTTTCGACGATGATGGTGATGATGTCTGTGGTGGCGCTTGGAACGACTTTTTTTGTATTCTTCTTCAATGGTGTTCCAGTCCACCTCGAATCCATCCGAATCCGGCTTATCAATAATAATCTTTTTTTGTTCACTCATTTTTTATTAATACCCCCTGTACCAAATATCGGGTGTCCCCTTCATAGCTTTTTGTGCATGTGCTTAAAGTAATAATTTTGCTGTTTGTGGATAAATGAATTCCGGCTTTTTTTAAAGAACGGGTATTTACCACAGTTGAAAGCGGATTTTGAGTTGTTTTCAGATATTCTTTAAATACCTTCTTGTCGGAAAAATCAAACGAATTTAATAGATGTCGATTGTCATACACGTATGTACTATAAATGTAATAAGTATATTTTTTCTCCGGTGTATAGATATAAAGGTATTTGTGTTTTTTGAAAAACTTAGCGTCGCGGAATTTGTGCAGTGAAGCAAACATACTTCCGTCAGCCATATTGTGACCGTATAATACGGTTACCGGATCTGAAAAATCTGTAGCATTCTGCATTTCCGAATAAATTGCTCCGGCGGCAGAGGCTTTCTTTTCCAAATTATGGTCTAGATAGAAAAAGTCATCCTTTCCGTTGCCGGACTGCAAAACCGGATAATCCACATTGGTATCCGGAATATAAATCCAGGCGTAAACATCTGGATTTTTCTTCCGTAGTTTTGTCCATTGGATCCCATGGTCATCTTTTGCGTTTGGGACAGAATGGGATTCGTCCTGAAGTTGTGTGTTTCTGAAATCCTGTCCGTCTCCAGAATCGTCATGGAAAACATTTTTGATTAAATAGGCACCACTGCATATAAATATAATGATGGAAATAACGGAGATAAATCTCCAAAACGCTTTTTTCTTATTCATATAATAATCCTTCATACTAATGATATCGATGTATTCAAGTATAGCATTGAATGATTTTTCTGTAAATGAACAAGAAATTTGTATTTGCACTTTTAATGGAAGTATGGTATATATTTATTGTTGAAAACAAATGGGCAGATTCCCGAGTGGCCAAAGGGGACAGACTGTAAATCTGCTGCAACTTGCTTCGGTGGTTCGAATCCACCTCTGCCCATTCTTTTTTTCAATATGCCGGCGT
>JAILRZ010000157.1 GCA_024697845.1 Eubacterium sp.
GTTTGACCCAAGTTATTCGTCAACAAAGGTAACTTATCGTAGTCTAAATCCTAGTATTGCAACTATTTCTTCTAATGGTGTAATTACAGCAAAATCAGTAGGTTCAACAAAGATTGAAATCAAATCCTTATATGGAAGCACTAGTGCTTATTATAATGTCCATGTTTTAGATGCTGCAAAAAGTGATTCTATCTCAACAGACCAATTAAAAATATTACAAACTAAATCAATCGACGAATTAAAAAATGAAAACATTGGAGAAACATTATTCGGAAACAACTTAATGCCAGAAGATTCTAATGGATATGAAAAAGTATATGATATAGGAAATAATATCGGTTGGTGTGATACAAGAGATTACCTCCTTGAAAGTGAATTGATTTATTCGACAAACTGCTTTGGATTTGCAATAAATCATTGGGGTTCGAATCTGTTCGATGCTGAAAGTGGCAGTGATTATGTAGAACAATGGGCAAAGGGAGCAGTTTCTTATATCAAAAGTTTAGGTGGCACAGCTGAATTACTTCAGGGTAGTGACAATAATCCAAATTATCCAACAGATGATAATCATGTTTTAATAGCATTAAAAACTCCAACTAAAAATAGCTATACACATGTTTTTAGTGATTCATATCATTTTATGGTTCGAAAAGGTGGAGACTGGTATTTTAAGGCTGGAATGGGTGCAAGAAATGGAATCTTTAAATTAGAAAATAATAAAACTCCGGAGCAGGTTCCATGGACAGTATATCAGAATGAAGGAACTTATATACGTGAATTTTGGAAAGGTTATTATGATTCAAGAACACAATATATATTAGTTTCAAAGATGGCAGCAAATAACAGATAACGAGAAATTTCTAAATTCATATAAAAAATGATCGAAGCTTTAAAAAAGAAGCTTCGGTCATTTTTTTGTTTTCCTATTAAGCTTGATATGTATTATGAACAGTGACATAGTAAACGCAACTAGAATGAACAAGGAAAAGAGGGGGCGATTTTCTTATCTTCAGCAGCAGTTGGCTATATACATGTTAAAAAAAACGTGCATGTCCTTATCCAATTGACAATATGGTTTATAGCCCATAGAATAGGAACTGGATAATATCGTTCGGTGGTGAAAAAATGGAAAAAATCGCAAAGAAATAATAGACTATTTTGTACGAAAGCGAAAAGAAAAAAATATTACGCAAAAACAATTAGCAGATATCACAGAAATCAATCAGGGAGACATTAGCAAAATTGAGAGTGGGAAAATGTAAATAAAATTATGAGGTTATTTATGAGAAATACATTTACAAAAAGTCTCTGTATTCTATTATCGGCATTACTCATATTCAGTGAATCTGTCGGTGCTGTAGAAATACAGTTTAAAAACTTAGATAATGATTCGAGTAAAATTAGCGTAGAGGGAGAATATTGGACAAGATTTGGAACAGCGAAAATCCCAATTACGCTGGATGAAAAAGCATTCTATCAGGACGCTTATGTGTATAGTCACACACTGGCAAGGTTCTCTATGGAGTTGTCGCTGATGTGTTACAGTGTGCAGAAGGATGAAAGTAAAAATGCCCGACGGGAAGTTTATTCAGAGCTTGGATTTTCAAAGTATCAGGCGGATGAAGGAAAGGAAGATGGATCAGTATCGCCATATGATATCGGATATAAAAACATTTCCTGGAAGGGCAAAAAGGAAACGGTTATCGTGGTTGCAATCCGTGGAGCAGAAAACGAAGAGTGGATTAATAACTTCGATGCCGGAACCTCTGATACTCATAAAGGGTTCAAGAATGCCGGAGATTATGTTTACGATGGGATTCAGAAGTATGTGAATCAGAATAAAACGGAGATGTTTCCGGAAAAGAAAATTCTGATTACCGGACATAGTAGAGGTGCGGCTGCAGCAAACTTAGTGGGATGTCGACTGGATGATCAGGGACTTCAAGGGACAGAAATTCATGCAGAGGATGTGTATGTATATAGTTATGCTACACCGAATTTAACGACAAAGTCAGAACGCAACGAAAAAAAATACGGAAATATTTTCAATATTGTAAATCCGGAAGATTTTGTTACGAAAGTACTTCCTGCCGGTTGGAACTATGGAAGATACGGAATAACCTATGTCCTTCCAAGCAAGACAACAGAAGGGGATGGAAAAAATTACGTAGATTATGACCGGTTTTTAAAATCAGTTTCAGAAAAATACAAAATCTACAAACCGAATTTCGGAAGTGAGTATCAGCCTTATGAACTGGGAACCTATCCAGTGAACAAGTATTTTAAGGAAATGACAAAGACAATCAAGGACATAGATGCTTATTATAATGAGCAATTGGAAGAAATGGGTTCAACGCTGTTCTCAAACAGAAGAACGTTGCAGACCTTGTACACTTATACTTTAGGCCAGTTCCAGGCAACACATTACGTTGTGGCTGTAGGATACATTTGTCTGGCGTCTTTGGGACTCTGGGGCGACTTGGGAAGAGAAACATTTGACTATTTCGTCTATCATCAGGTTCTTGGGACGATTCTTCCGACAAAAACACCTGACTTCCAGTGTGCCCATACCCAGGAATATTATCTGGCGGCAATGGAGACGATTACAGAAGACCAATTGAAACAACCGAGAAAACAGGTCATGGGAATTGTCAATGGAACCGCAGATATCACAGTAAAAGATGAGATGGGAAAGTTAGTAGGACAGATTCAAAAGGGTCAAGTGAATGAAGACTTAAATGAAATCGTGATGACCATAGATGGCGCATCAAAAATCTTTATTCTTCCGGGAGACAAGAAATATGAAATAGAGTTTTCAGGGAATCCATCGGGCAACATAGATTATAGCCTTTGCAATATGGATGCAGATACCGGAGAAACTGAGAGAGTATTTTATAATCAACTGAAAATGGAACAGGGACAAAAATACATCCAGAATGTTAATACATCAAAACCATTGGAAAATCAGAAGTTAAAGAATCGTGAGGACAAGATTATCGAACCGTCCAAGGTTTTAGAAAAAAAAGAACTATGCAATTTGTCCGTTCACATTCAAACGGAATGCAATGAAAACAAAATTCAAAATCAGTATAATCTGACTTGTGGAGACCTTGTTACATTGAAAGCGAAGAAGGATTGGAAACATCAATTTCTTGGGTGGTACAATCAAAATAATCAATTGGTTTCCAAAAAAGAGACATTGAATTTTACTATTACAAAGAATGAAAAAATCATTGCCAGATATAGAGAAAATGATAGCTTAAGAAAATTGAAAAAAAATTTTGCAAAATAAATGCAATAAAAACAGATGATAATGCGTAGTCCTTAGTAAATAAATGAAAGGAGGAGATTTTTATGAGAAAGTCTTCGAAAAAATTATTAGTAGCATTATTGTCAGTTTGTATGGTTGCAACAACAGCAGTTCCTGTTTTGGCGGAAGAAGAAACTACTACCGTTGCTGTAAAACAGGAGAAGCAGGTTAAGCAGAAAAATGTTGTAAAAGCAAAAAAGGCGGAAAAAAAGAAAACCGCAAAGAAGCGTAAGGCAAAAGTAAAAGTAACAAAGGTTACAGTAAACAAGAACAAGGTGATTATCAAATTCAGAGGAAAAGTTTCTTATCAGGACGTTGCAGTTGTAGTAAAGAACGAAGATGGCCAGGAAATGGAAGCAAAGATTCTTAAGAAAACCAAGAGTCAGATGAAATTAAAGGTTAACAGATTAGAAAAAGGAAAGACATATTCTGTAACAGTGAATGGAATTAAACTGAAGAAAGAAAAAGAATTCGGATATTTGAAAACATCTTTCAAAGTTAAGAAGAAAAAGAAATAAGTATTAGATTGCAAAACGGAGGTTTTTGCGAATGAGCAAGACGAAAGCAAGAGTTATCATAGATGAAGCAATTTTTCAGAGAATTGCTGCTGGGGATAGCGAGGCAATGAGGAAATTATATGAGTTATCATACAAGCCTATATTTGCCTTGGCGCTTTCGCTTACGCGAAATTATGAAGATGCAGAGGATTTGTTGCAGGAAACATTTATCAAAATTAGTCAGGGAGCACATTTGTATGTGTCTTATGGGAATCCAATGGCATGGATGATGAAGATTGCGAGAAATCTCTGGATTTCAAAAAATCGTTCGGAAAAAAATAAAGATGTTCTTCCTTTTTCTGAGCTGGAAAATGAAATCCCTTTCGAGCAAATTACGCAAGTTGAAGATCGTATGGCGATTGAAAATCTTTTTCGCGTATTAAACGAGGAAGAAAGGACTTTGATTGTTCTTCACTTAGTGGAAGGTTTAAAATTTAGAGAACTGTCAACGGTTGTAGATAAACCATTGGGAACCGTGTTAGCAAAGTATAATCGTGGGTTGAAAAAGATGAAAAAAGCAATTGAGGAGTAAAAGGTGAAAAAGATAAATGAATTAAAACAGGAATTGAATAAAGGTTTTGAACAATTGTCTCCAAAAGCAGATTTTGATGCGATTCCTTTTACGACTGCTGAACAATTAAGCTCTGAAGATGCGGAGAATATTTTTGGAGTCAAAAAGAAAAGTGAGTTTCCGAATGTCTATCGGTACTCTATTGTATGTACGATGTTGATTGTACTGCTGGTTTCTACATTCTTTGGAAACCGTGTAAATGGTTATACAGCGGTATTGATTCAGGTAAATCCGTCAATTGAACTGCAGGTGAGAAACGATGTTGTTGAAAAAATCGAAGCGAAAAATAACGATGCAGTTCCAATTGCGGAAAGGATAGAAGTTGGAAAATCCTTAGATGAAACAGTGGATGATGTAATCGGAGAACTATATAAAAAACATTATTTCGATGATGGGAAAAATGATGTTCATATTACTGTTTCAGGAAAAAATAAGGAGAAAATTGAACGACAGGTAGTAGAGCTGACAAGAAAAAAATTGGATGGTATGGGAGCCAAAGTTCTGGTCAAAACCGGTCAGAAAAACGAGGGTGAGAAAAGTACGTCTATTGAAAAAATGGTTGAGATGAAGAAAACGGAAAGACAAACAGAAGATACCGGAACAGAAAAGGC
>JAILRZ010000169.1 GCA_024697845.1 Eubacterium sp.
TGTTGGAATTACTTTGCCTATTCTTTCAGAATCAGCTTCATCCCATACAAACACTACTTTAAAATTTTTTCCTTTATTTTCTCTGACAAATTCCGCCATTTCCGGTAGTTCCGTCAGATCAATATAAACAAAATGCTGATACTCCAATTCATCTTCTGCATCTAAAAACTCAAACGGAAATACTCCGTTATCTTCTTCCATCATATCGCCTCCGCAGAAAACATGTTCCTTATGATCGGGAGCTTCTTCTGCATTTTTTGTCTGAGATGAAAGAGAGACCACACTATATCCGTCAAAACAACTCTGCGGATTCTTTACCAGTTCCACCGTAATTTCACGCTTCTGTGTCCACTCGGTTCCATCATATCCTTCCTCAAGATCTGCGGTAAGAATCACTCCATTTTCAGTAGCGCTATAATCATAGTTATTTATCTGACCATAGTTTACGGAACTTGCAGCTTGATTGCTATCTATGGAACCACTTACATAAGTTGAAAAATCTGATTCTGTGTGAGTCAATGAGTACTGAATGTAATTAAGATCCTCAACACCAATCTGACCATCATTTTGTTCGGAAATCCTATCAAGATAGTCATAGGACATTCTGGAATTCTGAATAAACCTGGCTATAAACAATTCTTTCCATCCATCACCTTTTACAGTATCCCGGTCGAAATGATCGTAACTGATTGCCAGTTGCGTGATGGCTGCACGTAAATTATCAGTTAACGAAAATTCTGCAGGATATTCATATTCTTCAGCCGGTAATTCACTGACAGTTTCTTTCCCACTGTTTAGTTCCGTATATTGAGCTTCTTCTACATTAATTTTACTACATGCCGGTAATAACAGCAAAATTAGCACTAATGCACCTGTAATCGTCTTTCTGACTGATATCATTTTCAATAAACTCCCCTCATACTTTGAACGCTCAAGTTGCTTTAACCACAAGGGTCCCGGTTAGTACCATGACAACAGACCATCTCACGTTCTCTTTTTCTTATATTCCTTCCTGACTTTCAATACGGACAGGATTATGAACGCTATAGCTATAACCAAAAGCAATATGCCCGGAATCGTAGTTCCTTCGACCAGTAGCATTATCCCAAAAAATATTATCGCTCCAATAACTGCCGCAAAAACCAAGAGCGTAACGACCGCCAGTGCTATCTTAACTCCTTTATGCCAATGGCGAGTCCGTTCATTGCCGGTCAATACCTCTACCCCACATTCTATGATTGGCTCAATAATACAATCGAACAACAACTCAAACAAAAATTCCATAGCGTGTCTCCTTGTAATAAAGTATCTTTGCACAATAGCACTTCCATAATTCTATCATACTTTGACTACTAATAAAACTCCAAGATCTCTTCTGTGAAAATTGCATATTTTGGCTCTTTTTGTTTGCATTTACCTTGAACAAATGATATTATTATTCATCGAGTACATGAATATACGGAGGAAAATATGTTATCTCATTTGTCGAACTATTCATTTCCAATTATTACTGCTGTTTCCATGTTCCCGGTTATCGTTTGTATCATAACAGTTCCATTTCTTGTATGGAATTATAGAAAATATAACGGATTATCCATTATGAGGGCAACGGTTATTTTTTCATTCGTGTTCTATATGATGTGTGCGTTTTTTTTAACACTGCTTCCTTTGCCGACCATTCAGGAGGTATTGGACAGAGAACCCGTTCCTTTTAATCATCACTTGTTTAATAACATTCAGTCTACTCTGAGAAATGCCGGGTTTGTTGCTTCGGATACCAAAACTTGGATTCTTGCTGCCAACTGGAAAAAATTACTTACATCAGCAATGTTATTCCAGATTATTGCAAACATTGTTATGCAGGTGCCACTTGGATTTTACCTAAAATATTATTTTCGGGTTTCCTGGAAAAAAGCGCTTGAGATTGGTTTTTTAGTAAGTCTGTTTTTTGAAATGACACAGCTTTCCGGAGTATGGGGAATTTATCCCTATGCTTTCCGGTGTCCTGATGTGGATGATCTGATGAACAATACATTAGGGTGTATGATTGGATTTTGGATTGCGCCGCTCCTTATGCGTATGTTACCATCTGTCGAGGAAATGGATGAAATTGCAGCTAAGAGGGGCAAGAAAATGGAAATCGTACGGGCATTTTCTGCATTCTCAGTTGACTGGATCATATGCAATTTTATTAATCTCTTTGTAAATTATGTAGCTTCCCATTATTTTGTGAAGTTTATATACTCTGATTTATTA